>JAWOCW010000294.1:0-39134 GCA_046483615.1 Desulfosudaceae bacterium | reverse complement strand
GCACGGTTTCAGAAGGATAAGCCGGAACCCGACGACAAATACGGGCGATTTCCAACAACTCGCTGAGGCGTGAACCGGATGTTTCCGGGGAATCACCCGCGACTGTCGCCAGGCGCTCCGCCTCCGCGGCCAGATTTTCAGCGTAGGCCAGAACGCCTTCGATGACAATAGCCAGGGAGCGGTAGAACCTCCGGGATGAAACCTCCAGAGCCTCGGCTTCCCGGGCGCGGGCGTCGGTCATGATGCCGTTCAGCCCCCGTCTTAACACCATTTCAAAATCAGGGATGGTATGGGAAATGGCGTTATTTTTCATCATGAAATACAGAACGAACCGTTCTTCCAGCTGTTGCGACATGGGCGCCTTATTAACGCGGCGGCAATATTCTCTGACGTTACGATCCATCCAGAAAGGAAAGACCTCGAAATTAAGGATATCCGCGTCCTGGCGGGAGAGATCGTTGGGATTTAATTCCCGGCTGCTGATGGTTTTTAACTCCGGCCAGATGGTGGTGCCGATAAATTCGGGGTAGACCGGGACTCCCACCTCTTTTGAGGTAGTGGAGCCGGCCAGCAGGTTGCGCTCCGGAATCACCGGTTTCTTGCGTTCCATCAGGTATCGCATGGCCCCGGCCTGGCGTAATCCCGGATCAATGGGGTTGCCGGCGGAATCCGTCTCAAACCCGTTCTTTCGAAAATAGCGGGTCACCAGCAAAGCGCGTTCGGGACAGACGGCCGGTCTTTGGTTGAAACGCCTGTTTTTAAGATATTTTAAGCGTGGAAAATCTTCAATCCGATATCTTGCTAAAAAGGGATCCTCCAGAAAACGGACCTTATCAACCCGACGGCCCAGTCTTTCATTTTCGATAATTCTGGCTTTGGGGCCGGCCTCAATATCCCGGTCGGGCTCAGCAAGGGGCGCGGATTTTTTCCTGGTCTCGCGGGAGGATGGTCCCGCCAGCAACGTAGTCAGATAAGAAAACCTGGTCAGGTAGGCCATATTGCCGGTGTAGGACATGTCGTTAGTCAACAGGTAATCCAGGGACTCTTCCGGGTTTTTGTCAAAAATATCAGCCAGGGTTGACCTGTCTTTATAAAATACGGTCACGTCCGGGCTGTCAATCCGGCCGCGGCCGGTCCTGACCCGGCCGTTTTCAAAAATCATGTAAAGGTGCACCAGGTCATCACGGGTTGAAAACTGGTACCGGGCGTTAAAGACAAATCCGGTCACCGGGTTGTTGATTTCGGCCCGCATCTTTTTGCTGACCGTAAAAAAAAGAGCCATAACCCTCAGGGAAAGTTTAAAGGCCTGGATCCGGGCCGTGACTCTAAGCCGGTGCCACAGGACGGCCGGCCGGGATCGGGATAAAAAGGGGCGGAATTGTTGATGATCATTTTTCATGTTGCCGCGCTTTTTTTGATTTTCAATCCGGACAGGCCTGAGGGGATATTTTTCGACCGGAAACCGATCATATTCATCAGCGTTTATTAATCATCAAAATAATCCGGGGCCATGGTCAGGGTCAGCTGATCGCCGTCGGTAAGCCTCTGCGCCAGCCCCTGGATCTTCGGCAATTCGTACCGGAAATAATACCTGAAGGCGTAAAGCTTTCCGAGATAGAAACGTTTTTCAGCCCGGGCGGGTTTGTCGGCCAGCCCCCTGGTTGCCGCCAGGGCCTGAAGCAGCCATTGCCAGGAAATAGCGACAATACTGAAAAACTCCAGAAATACCACGGCATCGGCCAGGTAGGCGTCAGCTCCTTTTTCCCCGGCCAGGCCCACCAGAGACATGGTCACCTCTTCCAGCCTGCTGACGGCCGCTTCCAGGCTGCGGGCATGAACGTCCAGCTCCGGAATTTCTTTAGCCAGGGCCACGGCCCCGGCCACGGCTTCCCCAAAATATATCAGGGCCCGTCCTTCCTTCATGACCACCTTGCGACCCAGCAGATCCATGCCCTGGATACCGGTAGTCCCTTCATGTATGGCGTGAATCCGAATGTCCCGGTAATACTGCTCCAGGGGAAAATCCTGGCAGTAACCATACCCGCCCAGGCATTGCAGCCCCTGGCTGACGGCCAGTATTCCCATTTCCGACGGGAAGGTTTTGACTACCGGCGTCAGGATCTCAAGCAGCAGGGAGGCTCTTTCCCGGTCCTCGCCGGACAGGATCTTTTCCTGGTCCGAGTATTGGCAGCACTGCATTATGAGCCCCAGGGCCCCTTCCACAACGGCGCGCTGAAACAACAGCATGCGACGGACATCAGCATGTTCGATAATCGGAATCTGGGGCCGGTCCGGATCTTTTTCCAGCAGCTTTCTACCCTGGCACCGTTGCCGGGCATACTCCAAAGAGGCGTAATAGGCTGCCGAAGCAATCCCGGCGGCGCCGATGCCAACGCTGATTCTGGCTTCATTCATCATCTGGAACATGTATTTGAGCCCCCGGCCCGGCTCACCTACCAGATAGCCCCGGCAATCGTCGTTCTCCCCGATGGCAAGTTCGGTAATGGGCGTTCCCCGATAGCCAAGCTTATGAAAAACCTGACTGACGGCGATGTCATTGGAGACCAGCTCCCCGGTGGTTTCATCTTCCCGTCGGTTGGGGACCACGAACAAAGACAGCCCCCTGACCCCGGCCGGAGCGTCCTGGATTCTGACCAGCATCAGATGAACCACGTTCTCAACGCAATCATGGTCGCCGGCTGAAATAAACACTTTATTACCCCGGATCAGGTACCAGTCCTCAGCGGTGGGTTCCGCCGAGGTGGTCAGATCACCCAGGGAACTGCCGGCCTGGGGTTCGGTCAGGGCCATGGTTCCCTGCCATTTACCGGACAGCAGGGGGCCTAAAAATTTATCCCGCAGTTTCCGGCTGCCGAAAGAGGTCAGCAAGTGGGCGGCGCCGGCACAGGCCTCCGGGTAAACACTGGCCGAATAATTGGCGGCGGAAAAGATGAAATGGGTGGCGCCCACTATCATCATGGGTAGTTGTTCCCCGTCAAACTCGCGGGGAATATTGGCGGAGATCCAGCCGCCCCGGCCAAAGGCCTCCAGAATCTTTTTAACCTCCGGATGAACGACCACCCTGCCCTCAACCAGTTGGGGCGGGTGTTGATCCATTTCCCTTAAAATCGGAAACATCATTTTCTCCGACATCTGGAAAGCCGCCTCGATAATCATGTCAAATACCCGGCGATTGTGCTCACCGAAATATTCGTAAGCGGTCAGGGACATGACGTCAAAAACTTCATGCAATAAAAATTTGAGATTTCTTTTGCCGCAGAATTTTTCAGCCATGAGAAAACCCCTTAGATCAAGAGATGATGTCTTCGTAAAAAGTTCGCTTGCCGCAAGGCAGCCAGTGGCAACCGGCCCCCCAAAGGGGCCAGTGCGGATAAAACCCGCTTTCACCGAGACCGCTGATTTTTTATTTGGGACGAGAGTGATCCGGGTCAGGGGCTAACAATTGCGTGATGCAAAGAGCCTGGTTTCTGTCTTCCAGGCGTATGGCCGCTTCCAGGCTGGTGGCGCCGGCATTGACGTTAAGGGCCTCCTTGGTCAGCTTCAGGCCGAGCGGTGATTTACCGGCCATGTTCTCGGCCAGGGCCATGGCTTCCGTCAACAGGTCTTCTTCGTCGACCACCGATTGCACCAGCCCGATTCTCAGGGCTTCGGCCGCGTCAAACAGGTCACCAGTATACAGGTAACGAGCCGCGTTACCGGCGCCGACCGCCCTGGGGAAAAGCCAGGAAGAGCCCATGTCGGCGCCACCAACCCCGATATTAATATAGGCGGCGGAGAACCTGGCCTGGCTGGCGGCTATCCTGATGTCACAGGCCAGAGCTATGGAAAACCCGGCTCCGGCGGCCGCTCCGTTGATGGCCCCCACCACGGGCTGGGGACACTGCCTCATGGCCAGAATAAAATCAGAATAGGTTCTTTGAAGGGCATAGGCTTTTGCCGGTGAATAGCCGTCAGCAGGAGCGGTTATGTCGGGATCATTCATGTCCAGACCGGCGCAAAAGCCTTTACCGGCGCCGGTGACTACCAGTACCCTCGTCTCAGTATCGATCAGTCTCTCTTTGAAAAAGGCGGCCAGATCGGCCTGCATGGAAAAATTAATGGCGTTCAGGCATTGGGGACGATTCAGGGTCAGAATCCCCACCGAGCCAACTCTCTGGTAGCTTAAATTATCGAATTCCGCCACAATCGCCTCCTTGGTTAAATTCGCGTCCGGGTTAACCCGGCAAGACCTCAATCATCTCCCGCCAAACCGGCTTTTTTAATCATGTCCGGTCCGAATCTGGCGGTAATGCCGTCTACAACCAGGCCAATCTTTTCCCATTTTTCAAAACCGTCCTCACCTTCGGAGAACAGTTCCATTTGCGATGGCCGGAAGGGATCATCCAGATCAGACACCCCTACACCGACCAGACGCACCGGGCTTTTCAAATGATAATTTTCCAGAAGAGCCACAGCCGCCTGGTAAATTTTTTCAGAAGAACAAGTCAACCGGGGAAGCCTGGCCTGGCGGGTTTTCTGCCGGAAGTCGGAATGTTTGATCTTCAGGGTAACGGTTCCGGCTTTGCGGCCTTTTTGCCGAAGCTGACGCCCCACCTCCTCGGCATGCTTGAGCAGATATTTTTTCAGCCGGCTCTTATCATTAATATCAACGGCCAGGGTTTCTTCGGTGCTGACGGATTTTACCGGCCGCTGCCGACAGACCCGGGAACGATCAATGCCATGAGCCAGCTCAAACAAACGGTGACCGTATTTGCCAAGCCGTTTTACCAGTTTTTCCCGGCTGAATTTTTTGACATCCCCCAGGTTGACAATACCTGTTTCCAGCAGATGGGCGGCTGCTTTTTGACCAACCCCGGAAACTTTTCTTACCGGCAGGTTATCGATAAACTCCTCAACCTGTTCCGGGGGGATAAAAGTGAGGCCATCGGGTTTATCCATATCCGAAGCGATCTTGGCCAGAAACTTCAACGGCGCGATCCCCACCGAGCAGTGCAGGTCTAAGCGGTCCTTGATGCGCGCCTTGATTTGCGATCCTATTTCCGGGGCAGGGCCGAACATGGATTCACAGCCGGTGACATCCATAAAAGCCTCATCAATTGAGACCTGTTCGACCAGCGGCGTAAATGAAGAGAGAATGGACATGACCTGACGGGATATCTCCTGGTAGCGGTCGCGACGGGGAGAAATAAAAATTCCCCGGGGACATTTCTGCCTGGCCTGGAATATGGGCATGGCCGAATAAATCCCGAATTCACGGGCTTCATAACTGGAAGCCGCCACCACTCCCCGGTTGGAGGTGCCGCCGACGATCACCGGTTTACCGGCCAGCCCGGGATTGTCCAGCTGCTCCACCGAGGCGAAAAAAGCGTCCATGTCAACGTGGATGATCATCTTTTTTTCAGCCTGCGATCCGGCTTCACCCCCACCTGCCAGCGAACAGGTGGTGATAAATTTCCGACAGGTAAACTATGCCTATCGGCCGCTCATTCTCCAGAATCGGGAGACGACGGTATTTGTTTTTTATCATCCGGTCCAGCAAAACCATAATATGTTCATCCGGCGAGGCGCCGACAATGTGCGCGCTCATGACCTGGCGGACTTTCTTGCCCTGGAGCTCCTTGAAGCACCTGTTCAATTCCCCTTCCCAGGGAAGTTCCTCGCCATTGATGCCGTAGTTCAAAACCGATGGCCGCAGATGATAAAGAACATCATACATGGTAATAATACCCACGAATCGCTGAAATTTATCGAGAACCATCAGGCTGATGGTTTTATGACCGCTCGGCCTGACCTGGCCGTTCAGGATCATTTTAATGGCATCTTCCACCGGGGCTTCTTCATAAACCGTATCAAAATTATTGACCATTATATCTTTCGCTCTTAACGTCATCAGACTCACCTTTGCCAGATATTAATCCTGAAATAAACCATCCGCCCTTGCGACCAAAACCGGAACTACCCTGAAAATAATCTACTCTTGAACCTGGCAGCCGGCTGGTATTCACAAATCCCGGCCAAAACTGCAATTTATAATAAATCATGGCGGCTGGATATGTCAAAACAGTTTTCATCGCGGTCTTTGCCGGAACGATGAAATGTCCGGTTTAACCCGGATATTAACCGGCCGGGAACGAAAAATATTGACAGGCGCCGGAAATTTTGAAAAAATTAATAGTAATAAAAGCAATTTCTTACCCTTCCCGAAAATGAACGTATCACTGGTAGTAATAAAGGTAGTAATAAAATAATGGTATCAAAATCAGGTACTTTATTTTACTGGTCATAAGCATGGAAGATACCTGGATGACTGAAAAAAATCAGAAACCTTCCACCTTGGGCGATGACGATTCTCCAAACGCTGCCGGCAGATCGTCCCGGGCTTCCGGACTCCGGCCCGTCGCCCGGGGACTTACCTTTCTGATCTGTTTTGTTACCTGGGTGGTTCTGTCCGGTCGCTTCGACATGTTCCACCTGGCCCTGGGCCTCATAGCCAGCGGCATAGTCGCTCTGATTTCAACCGACACCCTCTTTCCGACCTTGGAAATCCGGCATCTGCCCGGGATGTGGGCCGGCTTTATCCGATATCTTCCCTGGCTGTTAGGTCAGGTTTTTCTGGCCAATCTCCGCATCCTGTACCTGACCTTTCATCCCCGCATGAGGGAAATGATCCAACCCCGGCTGATCACCTTTCACAGCCGGCTGAAAGACGATATGGCCATCCTCATCTTTGCCAACTCAATCACCCTGACCCCGGGCACGGTGACAGTTCACGTTTCTTTACTCGGTAAATACACGGTCCATGCCATTGACAACAAGTCAGCCGGGGAGCTGCCCGGCATGATGGAAAAAAAAGTGGAAAATATTTTTAATACTGAAAAAAACGATCCCGAATCAGCCTGAATTGCTGGAACAGGTAATTGATGGAACAGATATTGATATACGCGGGTATTTTTCTGTGCCTGCTGATGCTGCTGCCGCTTTATCGGGCCGTGTTCGGCCCCACCGTGCTTGATCGCCTTATCGGGGTCAATGCCATCGGCAGCAAAACCACGGCGCTGCTGGTTTTGATCGGACTGGTTCATCAGCAGGTGGAGATGTTCGTTGATATAGCGCTGGCCTACGCCACCCTTAATTTTATCGCGGTTCTGGCCACCTCGCGCTATTTCCAGAAACGCAAAGGACTTTATCAGGAATCCGGTCATGAATAGTACCGCTTTTCATCGGTCTTTACCGGGAGGACAGGCATGACCATCGTCTCCCTGCTGCTGATCATATCCGGCCTGCTTTTTTTTGCCGGCGGCTCGGTGGGCATTCTCCGCTTTCCGGATTTTTACACCCGCCTGCATCCGGCCGGCAAACTTGATACCATGGGACTTTTAATGACGCTTGGCGGCATGGCCGTTTATGTCGCCGGGGACATGACCTTAAGCGCCCTTTTAACGGCCTTGAAAATAATGCTCATCGTGGTCTTTATTTTCATTACCAGCCCGACGGCCACCCATGCCATTGCCGATGCCGGCATGCGATGCGGATTATGGCCCTGGACAAAGGACCGGGAGGAGACAAAATGATCTGGCAGCTGGATTTAATCATACTCGCCCTGGTCATTATCTGCGGCCTGGCCGCCATCTCCATTCGGGATCTTCTGGGGGCCTCGGTTTTGTTCGGGGCGTACAGCTTTATGATGTGCCTGCTCTGGGCGGTCATGGGCGCCGTGGACGTGGCTTTCACCGAAGCTTCGGTGGGGGCCGGAGTCTGCACGGTCTTTTTCGTGGCCGCTGTTTTTCAAACCACCAGGAGAAGCAAGGATTGAAAGCATACGCGTTGATATCCGTGGCCATGCTGTGCCTGGTACTGCTTTACAGTACCAAGGACTTCCCGGATTGGGGCGACCCGGAATCCCCGGCCAGCCTGCATGTTTCGGACTATTATATTGAAAATGCTCTGAAGGACACGGCGGTTCCCAACCTGGTCACGGCGGTGCTGGCCGACTACCGTGGTTACGACACCCTCTTTGAAACCGCGGTCATTCTGACCGCCGGTCTGGCCTGTTTTTTTCTGCTGCGTCGGTTCAAACCCGGCCCCCCGGCATATAAGCTGTACCGCCACATTGACACCGGCGTCACCCTGACTATAGAACAGGGCGGCAAGGAGCCCCTCGATTCCCGGGAATTTGTGCGGATTGATTCTCAGTGGGTTCCCTATGACCTGGTGATTCAAAAAGCGGCCCGGCTGGTGGTCCCCTTCCTGCAACTTTTTGCCCTGTATGTCATCGCCCACGGCCATCACTCGCCCGGAGGCGGATTTCAGGGCGGGGTTATCTTCGGAGCCACCATTATTCTGGTGTCTATCGCCAGTGATCTGCGCTCCACCATCCGACGTATTTCCGAAGAGGCCTGCGCCCGGATTGCTTCCATCGGCGTATTGATCTATGCCGGCCTGGGCGCCATCTGCCTCCTGCTGGGGGCCGAATTTCTGAATTACGGCATACTGTCCCGGCTGTTCCCGGTCGACCCGGTCATGGCCCGCTCTCACGCCATCCTGGTGGTTGAAATCGGGGTCGGCACGGCGGTCGCGGCGGTGATGATATGGATCTACTACAACCTGGTTTCAGCCGGCCGGCACGACGAGGGCTTATAACCCGACAGATCATGACGGGGGGAATATGACAGAACTTTCAACGATTTTCATGTCCGGATACAACTACTGGGGGGTCGTGATTCTAATGGGAATAGGCCTTTACGCCATGATCGCCAAGACCAATCTCATTAAAAAAATTATCGGGATGAACATCTTTCAAACCGCCATTATTCTTTTTTACGTCTCAATTTCAACCAAATACGGGGCTTCCATCCCGATTATAGCCCACGGCCACGGCAGCCACGACGACCCCATCCGGGTAGCCGACTACATGAATCCCCTGCCCCACGTTTTGATGCTGACCGCCATTGTGGTGTCCGTGGCCACCCTGGGAGTGGCCCTGGCCCTGGCCGTCAGGATATATCGCGGACACGGCAGCCTGGAAGAGGATGAAATCATCGAAAAACTGAAAACCAGCGAACAGAACCAGCTATGAACCTGCAAGCACCAGCCCTGATTATCGTGATTCCGCTGCTGGCAGCGCTGATGGTCAACCTGGTCGGCTGGGCCAGGTCTTCCCTCTGCTTTCCCGCCGCTCTGGTCGCCCTGGTAACGGCCTGGTTGTCTTCAATCTTCGTCATGTCCCGCGTCATGACGACGGGCGCTCTTACCTACCGACTGGCGGGCTGGGATCCGCCCTGGGGAATTGCCTGGCACATTGATCATTTAAACGCCATCATCCTGATCCTCATTGCCACCGTGGCCCTGATCAACCTGATCGCCACCCGGTCTTCGGTCGCCACTGATTTTGGTGACCGGCTGGGGGCCTTTTATTCCCTGTACCTGCTCTTTGTGACCGGGCTCATGGGCATAGTCATTACCGGCGACATATTCAATCTTTACGTTCTGCTGGAAATAGCTTCCCTGTCCGGATACGCCCTGCTCGGGCTGGGAAACGGCCGGGCCGCTATTTCCAGCCTGAATTATCTTTTCATGGGAACCATCGGGGCGAGCCTTTACCTGTTCGGAGCGGGCTATCTCTATATTATCACCGGCTCCCTCAACATGGCCGATATTGCCGCCATTCTGCCCACCATCGAAACGGCCTTCCTGCTCCAGGTTTCCTTTGTCCTCTGCCTGATCGGACTGTTTATCAAAATGGCTTTTTTCCCTTTGCACACCTGGCTCCCCAATGCTTACGCCCACGCTCCCGGCCCCGCCGCCAGCCTGATCGCCCCGCTTACCACCAAGGTCATGATCTATGTCATGATCCGGATTATTCTTTCGGTTTTTCAGCCCGAATTCGCCTTTGACTTTATGGCCCTGGGAAATCTGATTGTCTGGCTGGCCGTGCTGGCCATTCTGGCCGGATCGATCATGGCCTGGAAACAGGATCGCCTGAAGCGGATGCTGGCCTACCTCATCGTGGTGGAGGTGGGCTACATGACAGGCGGGTTCTGGCTGGGCAATCAGGCGGGTATGACGGGCGCCGTGCTGCACGTCTTGAATGACGCCATGATGACTTTGTGCCTGTTTCTGGCCGCCGGGGCCATGGCCACCATGCTTCCCGGTGACAGACTCCATAACCTGCGCGGCCTATTTAAAAAAATGCCCTTTACCATGACCGCTTTGGTGGTGGCCGGTCTTTCCATTATCGGGGTGCCGCCGACCTGCGGTTTTTTCAGTAAATGGTATCTGCTGACCGGAGGCATTGAAGCCGGCCACTACGGCTTCGCGGCGGCCCTGCTTATCAGCAGCCTGGTCAACGTGATCCTGTTTTTCCGGGTGTTTGAGATCGCCTTTTTCGAAACTTCAGCCGACCGGCCCCATAACCATCAGGAAAACGGACCGGTTATCCGCGAGGCCGCCCCGGACATGGTCGTGGCCATGCTGTTCACCTCCGGCCTGTTGATCGCCATGGGTTTTTACGCCCACCCGCTGGTGACCCGGATTATTGAACCCGCCTTGAATTCTTTGATGATGGGGAGCTGATGATAAGCCTGGTGTCACTGAAACCACTGCTGGCCGTACTGATCTCCCTGGCGGTGATCCCCATCCTGATCTCCGCCCGCTCGGCGAACCTGCGGGAAGGCTGGACCTTTGCGGCGGCCTTTATCAAATTCGGCCTCATTGCCTCCATGCTGCCGGTGATTCTGGCCGGCAACCGCCTGGAATTTACCATTGCCCCGCTCCTGCCCGGGGTTGACTTTAAGCTCCAGGTTGACGCCCTGGGCTTGCTTTTCGCCCTGGTGGCCTCCTTTTTATGGATAGTTACTTCCGCTTATTCCATCGGTTACATGCGGGGCCTGAAGGAACACGGCCAGACCCGTTATTACTGCTTTTTCGCGGCCTCGCTGAGCGCCACCATCGGGGTGGCCTTTTCCGCCAACCTGCTGACCATGTATATTTTTTACGAAATTCTCTCCTTAACCACCTATCCGCTGGTGACCCATCATCAGGACCAGGAGTCCAGGCGTTCCGGCCGGAAATACCTTTCATACATCATGGGCGGCTCCATCGGCCTGGTCCTGCCGGCCATGCTGGTCCTTTACCTGCTGACCGGCACGCTTGACTTTGTTAACGGGGGCCTTCCGGGGATAAACCTGAAGCCGGTCCTGGCTTTGCCCCTTTTGCTGATGTTCGTGTTCGGTTTTTCCAAGGCCGGTATCATGCCGATGCATGCCTGGCTGCCCGCGGCCATGGTGGCGCCGACGCCGGTCAGCGCGCTGCTGCACGCGGTAGCCGTTGTCAAGGTGGGCGTGTTCTGTGTCTTTCGGATTATCAGTGATGTTTTCGGGCCGGGGCTGCTGGCCGGCTTAGGTCTGGATACCCTGTTATGCTGGATCGCCGCGGCGACAATCCTGATTTCTTCTTTGATCGCCCTGTCCCAGGACAATCTCAAGCGGCGACTGGCCTTTTCCACCATCGGCCAGCTCTCTTACATTGTGCTGGGCGCCGCCCTGCTTTCCACCTCCGGAATGACCGGCGGCATGCTGCACATCGCCATGCACGCCTTTGGCAAAATAACCCTCTTTTTCTGCGCCGGTGCCATTATGGTGACCACCGGCATCAAAAACATTTCCGAAATGACCGGCCTCGGCAAACAAATGCCGGTTACCATGGCCGCTTTTTTCATCGGGGCCCTCTCGGTGATCGGCCTGCCGCCCTGCGGCGGCTTTATCAGCAAATGGCACCTGGCCATCGGCACCATCGAATCCGGACAGCCGGCCATGCTGGCCGTGCTTCTGACCAGTTCCCTGTTGAATGCCGCTTATTTTTTGCCCATCGTCTACCGGGCTTTTTTCTGCCCGCCGGACGAGTCCGGTTTTGAGAACAAAATCACGGAAGCCCCGGGCTGGGCCCTGACTCCGCCGGTGCTGACCGCCGTGATTTCGATTTTACTTTTTTTCTACCCGCAACCCTTTTTAAATCTGTCCCGGATAGCCGTCAGCGGGATACTGGGAGGCTGAAAAATCATGTCCAGCGAAGAAAAAGAAAAAATGGAACTCAGCCACGAACCGGTCAAGGGTTATCCCGCGGCCCTATACGCGGTCATCTGTCTCGCCGCCGGTTACCTGGCTTTCATATTCATCATGGAATTGGGTGGTTAAAATCTTCAAAATTCAACCGGCCTGACGATTTTACCGCCGGCAGACCATAACATTACGGAAGAATCATGAAGAAAGAACTTAAAATTTTCGATAATCCCGGACATGTCAAAATACTTTTGATCTGTTTTTATATCAGCCTGGTCATTCTTCTGATCCTCGACTTTTTTGTCAGCAAACACCCGTCTTTCGGCTGGGACGGTTACCCCAACTTCCTGGCGGCATATGGTTTTATTTCCTGCGTACTGCTCATATACGTCGCCAAGCTGCTGCGATACTGGTTGCGAAGAGACGAAAACTATTATGACGGCCAGGCCCCGCCCCGGGGCCGATCCCGCGGACAAAGCCGTGAGGAGCGCGATGATACATCTTGAAATTTTAAATCTGCATATGCCGCCGGCCTTGATTTTTATTCTGGGCAGTTTATTGATACCGGCCTTCCGGGGCAGGGCCAAATCCGCCTACATGCTGCTGCTGCCCGGACTGGCCTTTATTACGCTGGTCTTTACCCCCCTGGGGCAGCACTGGACGATTGATTTTCTTAACTTTGAACTGGTGCTGGGGCGCCTGGACCGGCTGAGCCGTATTTTCACGGTTATTTTTATTCTCATTTCCCTGATCTCGGTAATTTTCGCGATACAAGTCAAAGACGATACGCAGCACGTGGCGGGCTTTGCCTATGCCGGCGGCGCCCTGGGAGTAACCCTGGCGGGAGATCTGTTCTCCCTTTATGTTTTCTGGGAAATCATGGCGGTGGCTTCAACCTTTCTGATTTTAGCCCGTCGCACCAAGGCTTCCCGGAAGGCCGCCTTCCGCTATATCATGGTCCATGTATTCGGCGGTCTGTGCCTGCTGGCCGGGATTGTTCTGTATGTGCACGAGACCGGGACAGTCGCCTTCTCAACCATGACCCTGGCCGGTCCGGCCAGCATTCTGATCTTTATCGGAGTGGCGGTTAACGCCGCCATCATTCCCCTGCATTCCTGGTTAAGCGACGCCTATCCGGAAGCGACCGTCACCGGCGCGGTCTTCCTGAGCGCTTTTACCACCAAAAGCGCGGTTTACGTAATGGCCAGGATATTTCCGGGGACGGAACTGCTTATCTACCTCGGCGTCCTGATGACGGCCATTCCCATTTTTTACGCGGTTCTGGAAAACGATATCCGGCGGGTGCTGTCCTACAGCCTGATAAACCAGGTGGGATTCATGATCTGCGGCATCGGCATCGGCACCCAGCTGGCTATCAACGGCGCCGTGGCCCATGCTTTCTGCCACATCATTTACAAAGCCCTGCTGTTCATGTCGGCCGGAGCGGTCTTGCATGTTACCGGAAAAATCCGGTGCACCGATCTGGGCGGCTTATACAAAACCATGCCCCTGACCTGCCTCTTCTGCGTTGTCGGGGCGGCGTCAATTTCCGCCTTTCCCCTGTTCAGCGGATTTATCAGCAAATCCATGATTATCAGTTCCGCCGCTCACCACCATATGGCCATAGTCTGGCTGGTGCTGCAATTCGCCTCGGCCGGCGTTTTTCACCATGCCGGCATCAAGGTGCCTTATTTCATGTTTTTCGGCCACGACTCCGGTATCCGCGCCAAGGAGCCTCCCTTTAACATGCTGGCGGCCATGTTTGTGGCCGCTTTTCTGTGCGTCTTTCTGGGGGTGCGCTTTGACCTCCTCTACGCTCTTTTGCCCTACGCCATGGACTACGCCCCCTACACCGGCGCTCATGTGGTCGGACAGCTGCAACTATTAATGTTCGGCGCCCTGGCCTTCAGCCTGTTGATCCTTTCCGGCCGGTACCCGGCTGAATTACGGGCCATCAACCTGGACACGGACTGGTTCTACCGCAAGGGCGCCGCGGTGGTGGCCAGGTCTGCCGACAAGGTCCTCAACGGGTTGAACCGGTTGGGTGACTCCATTTTCGCGGACCGACTGCCTTCTTTGACGCGACGCTTTTTTGACAAGCTGCCGGCCCTTATTATAGCCGGGTTTACCCGTCCATCCGCTTCTGAAAAAACTACTGCCGGGACGACGAAGCCCCTGACCGGTATCGAGGATACAGAAATCAGGATAACGGCAGGCCTGCTGCCGGCCGGACTTGGGGCTATACTGGCGGTAATATTTATTGTGGTTTTTTGCCTGAAAATCTATCTTTTTTAATCTGTTGACCGGTTCCGGTCCGCTGCCGACCGAACCGGCAAGGGGGATAAATGCCAACCAGGGATTCACTGCGTTCAATCCGCATTATGGGAGATCTTACCGATGCCATGCTGGATAAGATTCTGCCTTTCATAGAATTACACCATTTTGACGAACGCGAGGTGCTCTTCCGGGAAGGGGACCGCAAAAATATTTTTTACATGTTACATGACGGCAAGGTCCTGCTGGAAAAAAGAATTTCCGATAAAATCACGGTATCCGTTGCTTCCATCAAACCGGGCTTTTCCTTTGGCTGGTCCTCCATGCTTAATGAACCGCTGCGGCTTGACGCGGTCTGCGCGGAAAGATCCGTCGTTTTCACCCTGGACACGGGCGAAGCCTTTCGCTTGATGGAGGAGGACCCGCACATGGGCTACCTGATTCACAAACAACTGATTCAGATTGTGCAGCGGCGGCTGGACCTGCGCACCGAGCAGTTCGTCCGCATAATATCTAAGCACCCCGATATCGGTCCCCTTCTGGAGGAATAATCCTTGTAGCTGAAATGTGTTACTTGTTTTTCAACCTCATCATAAAAGACAACTGGTCGTTTAAAAAGGAGAAAACATTATGGCGATTTTCACGATTTCCAGAGAATTCGGTGCCGGTGGTCGGACCCTGGGAAAAATGGTGGCTGAAGAATTGGGATATACCCTGGTTGATGAAGATATTGTGCAGATGGTCGCCGAACGCGTCAAGGTTTCCAAAGACTCGGTTAAATCAATTGAAAAGGAAGCCGGCGGCTCCCTTTTAAAGTTCATGAATTATCTCATATCCCAAAAGCAGATCAACCGCGTCCTGAATGACTCCAGGGGCTATATTGATGAAGCGGTTTATGTCAACGCCCTGACCGAAATCATAACCGAACTGGGCCAGGAAGGTGATTGTGTCATCGTGGGACGCGGCGGGCAGTATGTCCTGCGGGATCACCCCGAAACTTTTCATCTTCTGCTGGTGGCCACCCGGGAAGACCGGATCGGCTTTATGATGAAAAACTACCAGCTGACCCGGGAGCAGGCGGAAAACACAATCCGCGTTCACGGCAGACGACGGCGGAATCTGTACCGGAAATTCGGAAAAGAGGATTATGACCAGGCCATGTTGTATCACCTGGTCCTGAATATGAGTAAACTTCCCATGGAAAAAGCCAGGGAACTTGCCTGTCAGCTCGTGAAATATCCGGCATGAGGGCGGAAAAATTGCCGGTCATGTCTTTCCGGGGCAGTTTGGCCCGGGCCGAAAATCAAGCCGGAAATCAGGACCGGGCCAACAGGATGAACAGCAAAAATATTCGTGTTTTTGGTAAAACTCCTGTATGATCAACTGATGGATTTCAAAAGGTATAAAATAAACCGGCGGGTACTGGAGGATCTTGAACAACGCGCGACGCCGGGAATGTATTTTTATCTCATAATCACCGCCCTGATTCTTCTTTTTAACCAGTTTTACCAGAGGCATCTGGAATTTTCTGTTATTTTTGCCGTGGCCATGACGCTTATCGCGTCCTTTCGTCTGACCCAGTTTTATCTTTTCCGGCATATCTACCGCCTCAGCAAAAAATTTTCTTACCAGGCCTTTTTTTTAAGCGTGTATGCCACCGCCTTGTTATGGGGAGCCGGGGCCGCGTATTTCATGCTTCACCCGGAAGAAGCCCCTTCCCAGATGATTATGCTGACGGCCACGGCCGGCCTGGCGGCCGGAGGCAGCGTGGCTTTTTTCCCGGCCTGGCACGTTTCCGTGCTCTATATCATATTAATGCTGAGCCCGGCCATTATCACCATGTTTCTGCTGAAGATAAACCTGATACTGGCCTTTTTGTTCATACTGTACGCCGTCTACCTGCCGATTATCTCTTTTCGGGGCAGCCGGGAATACTGGAACGCGCTTGAAAATGAACACCTCCTGAAAGTAAAATCCGAAGAAATTGAAAAACTGAGCCGGACGGACGGGTTGACCGGACTCTACAACCGGCGGTATTTTGACGAGATGTTTACCCGGCAGTGGAAGGCGGCGGTCAGAAACGCCAGCCCCATCTCGCTCATCATCGGTGATATCGATTTCTTCAAACAGATCAATGACACTTACGGTCACCCGGCAGGAGACGAGTTTCTGCGAGAACTCGCCGCGCTGCTTGGCTCCATCATGAAACGGGAGACCGATATTATCGCCAGATACGGCGGCGAAGAGTTCCTGGTTCTGACGCTTAACAGCGAGGCCCGAGAGACCCGCGAACAAGCGGAAACGATCCGGGCGGAAATCGAAAAAATGCGTCTGACCTACCAAAACCAGTCTCTTTGCGCCACCATAAGTCTGGGGGCCGTATCCTGCGTTCCCGGCAAAAACGACACCAAGGAATCATTTTTAAAAAAAGCGGATGACGCCCTTTACCGGGCCAAGGAGGCCGGCCGCAACCAGGTGGTTTTCGAAAAGATAGAGTCACTGCCCGGCAGTTCCGGGGAGGCTTCGGAAACAGCCGGGGCATCCCGGAATATCGGTTGATCAGTCTCTTAAAAGCCCCTTAACAAAAAAAATAATCTGATGTCGAACAAGCCCTTCCGCCCATTGCCACGCCAACTGGCGTTTTATCGCTGGTATATTTTTCTGATTTTGGGCATCGCCTACTTCCTGGTATATTTTCACCGGCTCTCCCTGTCGGTGGTGGCCGACGACCTGGTGCGCGATTTTGAAACCTCGGCCAGTATTACCGGGCTGCTGGCTTCCCTGTATTTCTATTGCTACGCCCTCATGCAGCTGCCGGCGGGACTGCTGGCCGACTCCATCGGACCACGCAAAACGGTCAGCCTGTTTCTGCTGATTGCCGCCGCCGGCAGCGTCCTGTTCGGGCTGGCCCCCGTCATCGAGGTCGCCTTTGCCGCCCGGATCATGGTGGGATTTGGCGTGTCCATGGTTTTTATTCCCACCATGAAAATTCTGTCCCAATGGTTCCGGCAAAACGAATTCGCCTCCATGGCGGGCATGTTCAACTCCGTCGGCGGCCTGGGCGTGCTGGCCGGGACCTGGCTGCTGGGGCTGATGGCCACCTCCCTGGGCTGGCGGTTTTCCTTCGAGATGATCGGCCTGGGCACCCTGGTGGTGGCGGCGCTGGCCTGGCTGGTGGTACGCGACAATCCCCGGAAAAAAGGCTGGCCGGCCATCCAGGAATTTGAAACGACGGCTGAGAAGTCCGCTTCGCCGACGGCCGTTCCTTTGCTGGCCGGCCTGGGCCGGGTGCTCCGGGACAAACGTTTCTGGCCCGTGGCCGTCTGGTTCTTTTTTGACTGCGGCATCTTTTTCGGATTCGGCGGCCTCTGGGGCGGTCCCTACCTGATGCACGTCTACGGCATGAGCCGGGCGGAGGCCGGGTCGGTCCTGGGCATGATCGCCTGGGGCATGATTATCGGCAGCCCCTTGATGGGCTTTGTCTCCGACCGCCTGCTCCGAAGCCGCAAAAAACCGTTTCTTATCTGCGGGCTCATTTTATCGGCGGAAATGCTCTTTCTTTACCTGCATCCCGCCGGCCTGCCCCGGCCGGCGTTGTACGCCCTCTTTTTTATTTTCGCGCTGAGCGCCTCCGCCATTGTCATCGTGGGCTTTACTACCACCAAGGAACTCTTTCCGGTGGCCATGGCCGGGACCTCGGTGGGCGCGGTCAACCTCTTCCCCTTCGTGGGCGGGGCGGTTTACATGCCCCTGCTGGGGCGCGTGCTGGACGTCTCCGGCCGGACTGCCGCCGGCGGTTATTCCACGGAAGCTTATACCACCCTGCTGCTGATCCTGTTTATATCTTCGCTGGCGGTCCTGGGCTGCGCCCTGCTTATAACGGAGACCTTTCCGGGCGGACCGGGCCGGTCGACAAAGGCATAAAAAACTTGACATCGCCGGCGCCCCGGGTATAAATCGACCTATGTTATCCGCCTTGGAGAAAAAAATCGTGGCCGCCGTACAGGGTGATATCCCGGTCACCGAGCGTCCCTACCGGCAAATGGCTGAAGAGATCGGCATTTCCGAAAACGAATTCATCGAAGCCCTGACGGCTCTGTGCGAACGGGGGGTTATCCGGCGCTTCGGGGCCACCCTCCGACACCAGAAATCCGGCTTTACCGCCAATGCCATGGTCGCCTGGCAGGTAGCCGAAGAGCGCGTCCACCAGACCGGTCGGATAATGGCGTCCTTTGAAGCGGTCAGCCATTGCTATCGACGTGATCCGGCCCCTGACTGGCCTTATAACCTGTATACCATGGTCCACGCTCCCAGCGAGGAAAAATGCCTGGAAACCACCCGCCGGATGGCTGAAAAAGCGGATATTGAGACCTACGCCGTTTTATTCAGTCGCCAAGAGCTGAAAAAAACTTCCATGCAGTACTTCGACGATGAAGATGACTGATCAAAAAAAGGTCGGCTTCGATAATAATGATCAGGAAAGTAATTCTTTTCAAAAAAAATTCATGAAATATTCGGGCGAACGTGAGCCAGAAACCGACCATACTTTGCGTTAACCCCTGGATCCACGACTTCGCCGCCTACGACTTCTGGTCCAAACCGCTGGGACTGCTTTCTCTGGCCGGTCTGCTCCGCCAGCACGGCTGCGAAGTCTTTTATCTTGACTGCGCTGACCGCTTCCACCCCCGCGCCGGAACCCCGCCCGACCCGGTGGCCCGGTTTGGAAGAGGACCTTATCGCAAAAGCCGACTGCCCAAACCGGCCGGTCTGGCTCATCTGCCGCGCCATTTCTGCCGCTACGGCATCGATCCGGAATGGTTCCTGGCAGATCTGCGGGCCCTGCCCCGCCCCGACCTGGTCCTGGTCACCTCAATCATGACCTACTGGTATCCCGGCGCGGAAGAAGCCATCAGGCTGATCAAACAGGTTTTTCCGCGGGTACCGGTCATCCTGGGCGGCATCTATCCAACTTTATGCGCCGACCACGCCGCCGCCAACAGCGCCGCCGATGAGATTGCCGTTCACGCCTCTGAAAAGGACATTCTCCCCCTGATTGCCCGTCATACCGGGACGGATCCGGTTTATGACTATGATGCAAAAGACCCCGATAACTGGCCCCGGCCGGCCTTTGACCTGCAAAACCATATTAACTATATCCCCCTGCTGACCAGCCGGGGCTGCCCCTTTGCCTGCCCTTACTGCGCCTCCAGCTTTCTAAACCCGGAAAGATGCCGGCGCAGTCCGGCCAGGGTCGTGGAAGACATCGAGTACTGGCACCACGCTTATGGAGTCCGTGATTTTGTGTTTTATGACGACGCCCTGCTGATTGACGCTGAGCGCCATTTCGTGCCCCTGGCGGAGCGACTCATCCGCAAAAATCTGCCCCTGCGTTTCCACACTCCCAACGCCCTGCATATCGGCTCTATTAACAGCGTCACCGCTTCTCTCATGAAAAAAACCGGGTTTGAAACGATCCGCCTGGGACTGGAAACCGCCGCTTTCGACCGCCGCCGGGAATTTGATGCCAAGGTAACCGGGGAGGAATTTTTCCGGGCCGTCAACTGTCTGCAACAGGCCGGGTTTTCCCGCCGGCAGACCGGGGCTTACCTGCTGGTGGGCCTGCCCGGCCAGGCTCTGGAGACGGTGGAAACTTCCATCGGCATCGTGAAAGAGGCCGGCCTGACCCCGATCCCGGCTTACTACTCGCCCATTCCGCACACGGCCCTGTGGCCGGCGGCAGTTGCCTGCTCCCCCTACGACCTGGAAGCCGACCCGATTTTCACCAACAACGCCATCTTCCCCTGCGCTCCGGACGATTTTTCCCGGGCAACCATCACCCGCTTGAAAGAGCTGGCCGCCCCGTAAAACGGCCGCCTGTCCGACCTTACCTTACCGCGCCTTCCCCTCCCCGCCTTTTAAAACCGCGATGGCCCGGGCCACGACATTTTCCGGGGTAAAACCGTATGTGGCCAGCACCTCTCCGCCGGGAGCCGAGGTACCGAACCGGTTAATGCCGACCATGGCCCACCGGTCCAGAGTGTAACGTTCCCATCCCAGCGAAGAACCAGCTTCCACCGCCAGCCTGGGAATACCGGGAATAAGAACCGAATCCTGATAGGTCAAGGACGTTTTTTCAAACAATTCCCAGCTGGGCATACTGACCACCCGAGCGTTAACCTGTTTTTCCTTCAAAAGCGGCCTGGCCGCCAGGGCCAGGTGCACTTCCGCTCCGGTGGCGATGAGAATAATATCGGGCTGCTCCGGGCAATCTGCCAGGACGTAAGCGCCGCTGGCCAGCTGCCCCCGGGTTTTGGCGGAATCCAGCACGGGCAGTTTTTGCCGGCTCAGGGCCAGGCAGATCGGACCGGAATTATTATTAAGGGCCTGGCGCCAGGCATCGGCCGTTTCCGTGGCATCGGCCGGCCTGATCACCGTCATGCCCGGTATGGCGCGTAACGCTGCCAGCTGCTCAACAGGCTGATGGGTGGGACCATCTTCACCCACGGCAACGCTGTCATGAGTAAAAACGTAAATCAGGGGCAGCTTCATCAGGCAGGCCACCCGGATGGCCGGCCGCATGTAATCGGAAAAAATTAAAAAGGTGCCGCCGTACGGCCGCAGCCCGCCATGCAGGCACATGCCGGACATGATCGCGGCCATGGCGTGTTCCCGGACGCCGAAACGAAAATTGCGTTGTTCGCAGCAATCTTTCTGAAATTCGCCGCAACAGGCCAGCAGGGTTTTGTTGGACGGCGCCAGGTCCGCTGAGCCGCCAACCAGAGACGGTACCAGCTCCGCGACCCGGTTGAGCACTTTGCCCGAAGCCGCCCGGGTCGCCATCGGGCCGTCATCAGCCCGGAAATCCGGCAGGGTCTCATCCCATTCAGCCGGCAGAAAATTGGTAATGGCGTTAATCCACTGGTCGGCCAGTTCGGGATAAGACTGTTTGTAACGATCATATTTGTCCATCCACTCTTTTTCCGCGGCCTCTCCTTTATCCAGGCATTTGCGAAAAACCTCCAGAGCTTCTTCCGGGACGTGAAAATGTTTGTCCGGGGGGAATCCCAGGTGTTTTTTGGTCAGAGCCACCTCTTCCTCGCCCAGGGGAGCGCCGTGGGCATCAGCGGTGTCCTGTTTATTGGGGCTGCCATGAGCGATATGGGTTTTTAAAATGATCAGGGACGGTTTGCCGGTTTCGTTGCGGGCGGTCCGCAGGGCCGTGTAAATGGCTTCGGCGTTGTCACCGTTCTCCACCTGCAGGACCTGCCACTGGCAAGCCTGGAAACGGGCGGCCACGTCTTCGGTAAAGGTGATATCGGTGCTGCCTTCAATGGAGATATCGTTGTCATCGTAAAGACAGATCAGTTTTCCCAGCCCGAGGTGACCGGCCAGGGAAGCGGCCTCGTAGGAAATCCCCTCCATGAGATCACCGTCGCCGCAGATAACGTAGGTATAATGGTTGATAATATCAAGATCATCCCGATTGAAAATCCCGGCCAGGTGTTTTTCCGCGATGGCCATGCCGACGGCGTTGGCAAATCCCTGACCCAGTGGACCGGTGGTGGTCTCCACGCCCGGGGTAAGCCCGTATTCGGGGTGCCCCGGGGTTTTGCTGCCCAGCTGGCGGAACTGCTTGATGTCTTCCATTGAAAGCGGATATCCGGTCAGATGCAGCAGGCTGTACAGCAGCATGGAAGCATGGCCGCCGGAAAGAACAAAACGGTCCCGGTTGCTCCAGTCCGGCTGCCTGGGATTATGATTCATTATTCTGGTCCAGAGCACGTACCCGGCCGGCGCCAGTCCCATGGGCGCGCCGGGATGACCGGAATTGGCTTTCTGAATGGCGTCGATGGCCAGGCAGCGTATGGTGTTGATACAAAGATCGTCAATGGCCGGGTTTTGCCCGGCGGAATCATTCCCCATTCGGATCTCTCCTGATTAATTTTGATGTTTTCGTAGTTTGTTAAAATCTCTGGCAGCGACTGCTTTAAAAACAGCTTTATCTACAAGGCTCTCATATGTTCGGGTTTCAGCTCTATCTCCCCGGCCAGCGCCCGGTCAATCAGTTCCAAAGAAGCTTCCTTGTCCCGCGGCAGGTTGGCTTTAATGGGCAGATAATTGGAAGCGTGATTGGCATGAAACAAACCGTTTGACAGGTCAGTATGGGCGATCATGGTGCGCAGCTCCCGCAAGGTCTCATCCGGAGTCAGAATGGGAAAACGACCGGCTTCATATTCCTCGTAAAGCGGGGTTCCCGGGATCAGCATCAGGCTGAGAGCGCCCACGTACTCGGGATCAATGGCAGTCAGCACCCGGCCGGTTTCCCGGGCGTGAATTTCCGACCGCTCCCGTCCGCCCAGCCCCAGCAATACCGTCAGGGACAGTTTAATGCCGGCCTGCCGGGCCTTCCGGCCCATGGCGATCATGGTTTCGGAGGTGGCGCCCTTATTCACGTTTTTCAGAATCTCATCATCGCCGCTTTCCAGGCCCATATAGGCGATCTTCAGCCCATGGGCCCGCAGCTCGGCCAGCTCTTCGGCTGACTTCATTTTCAAACCCTTGGTGTTGGCGTAAACACCCACCCGCCTGACCCAGGGGAGTTTGCGTTCAATTTCCTCCAGAATCGGCAGCAGACGCTTCTGGGGAATAATCAGGGCGTCCCCGTCGCAGATAAAGAGCCGGTCCTGATGGCGGCAATAGCGGGCCGCGAAATCAATATCCGCCATAATGATTTCGTCCGACTTGATTTTAAAGCGAACACCCTTGTAAGCGCCGCAGAAAGTGCACTTATTATGGGAGCAGCCCACGGTGGCCTGCAGCAGGATGCTGTATGCCTCGCTGGGCGGGCGGATCATGTTTCCTTCGTAATGCATGCCTGTCTCCTGGTGGTCGACCAATCGGAAATAATAATTTTTCTGTCAAACTCATCGCCCCTGTCTTTTGACCGGAAGCAGAGTTAAAAACAGGCCGGTATCAGCTGACTGTTCAATATATTATTGACCAGAATCATCCTCCGGAGTGCCAGATTCGGTTTTGGCCTTATCATCAGCGGCGATCTTCTCGTATACCTCATCCCGGTGAATGGCCACGTCAGGAGGGGCTTCAAAACCCAGTTTAACACTGCCCTTGTCAATCTGAATTACGGTAACAACGATATCATTACCAACCCTTATCTTTTCGTTCAGTTTTCGGGTTAACACAAGCATTATATTCCAACGGACAAAAATCCGCCTCCCTCGCGTGACAGCAGGTATAAACCTGAAATTAGGCAAATATCCGGATGGCCCTGCTTCGTTGATTGATCGATACCGGTAAAAATATTTTTCCGGATATGAAACCCACCCGATCGGACCACCCGTCCGGATGAGACAACCGCTTATGCCCGGCTCAGCTTCACCGCGCAAACCTTGTATTCAGGAATTTTAGCGACCGGATCAAGCGCGGCATTAGTCAGAAGATTGACCGCGGATTCGGCAAAATGAAACGGGATAAAAACCGTGCCGGCCACACTGGTATCCGAAACATTGACCTTGGCTTTAATCGAACCCCTCCGGGAAGTGATGGTGGCCATGCCCCCGTTTTCCAGTCCGAAACGCCGGGCATCGTCAGCGGTAATTTCCACAAAATTCTCCGGGGCCAGTTCGTTCAGCCCCTGGCTCTTTCTGGTCATGGTGCCGGTATGATAGTGATAAATCAGCCGGCCGGTGGTCAGGCAGAGGGGATATTCATCATCAACCTGTTCGTCCGGCGGCAGGTAATCAATGGCGTGAAAATTTCCCCGGCCGCACGGGAACTTATCAACGTGAAGCACCGGTGTCCCCGGGTGAGAAGTATCCGGACAGGGCCAGTGCAGGCCCTCCCGTTCAATTCTGTCATAAGTAATGCCGCCGTAAGATGGAGTCAACCGGGCCAGCTCCGCCATGATCTCTTCCGGATTCTGATAATTCATGGGCAGCCCCATGGCTGTTGACAGGGCGGCAATAATCTCCCAGTCCTGCCTGGCCTGACCGGGAGGAGTGACCGCCTGCCGGACGCGCTGAACCCGTCGTTCAGTGTTGCTGAAAGTGCCGTCCTTTTCCGCCCAGCAGGCCGAGGGAAGCACCACGTCCGCCATTTGAGCGGTTTCCGTCATAAAAATATCCTGCACCACCATGAAATCGAGATTTTCCAGACTAACCCGGGCATGGTTCAGGTTGGGATCCGAGACCATCGGATTTTCCCCGATAACATAAAGCGCCTTGATTTTCCCTTCATGAGCCAGGGGGATCATCTCGGTCAAGGTATAGCCCGGTTCAGCCGGTAAGTCCGTGACGCCCCAGGCCTCCTCGGATTTTTTCCGGGCGGCCTCATCCGTCACCTTCTGATAGGCGGTCAGCACGTTGGGCAGCCCTCCCATATCACAGGCGCCCTGGACATTATTCTGCCCGCGCAGGGGATTAACCCCGCCGCCTTCGATACCCAGATTACCGCACAACATGGCCAGGTTGGCCAGGGACTTGACATTATCCGTGCCGGTGGTGTGCTGGGTAATGCCCATGCAGTAAATAATACTGGCGTGTTTGGCCGCGGCGTATTGCCTGGCCACCGACACCAGATCGTCGGCGGCGATACCGGTGACACTCTCCACGAATTCCGGGGTAAACTTGTCGACCGTGTTCTTCAAGTCCTGGAAACCGGTGGTGCGATTATCCACGAACTCATGGTCGAACAGTGATTCCCGAATGATGACATGAATCAACCCGTTGATCCAGGCGACGTCCGTGCCGGGATTGGGCCGCAGCCATTGGTGGGCGAACCGGCTCAACTTGATCCGGCGCGGATCGACCACGAACAGGGTGGCCCCTTTTTGCTCCACGGCCCGTTTAACAAAAGATGAAATGACCGGATGATTTTCAGTGGTATTGGTACCGGTAGCCAGAATAACTTCCGCCTTTTCAATATCGCCGATGGAATTGGTCATGGCACCACTTCCAAACGCGGCGGCCAGACCGGCCACCGTGGAGGAATGTCAGAGACGGGCGCAATGATCAATATTATTGGTTTTCAACGCTCCCCGGGTAAACTTATGAGCCAGATAATTTTCTTCATTGGTAATCCGGGCCGAAGTAAACACGCCGATGCTGTCCGGACCGTGCTGGTTTTTTATCCCGGTCAGTTTTTCCGCCACCAGGCCGATAGCTTCATCCCAGGCAGCCTCCCGGAATTGACCGTTTTCCTTGATAAGAGGAGTGTGCAGCCGTTCTTCGGAGGAGATAAACGGAAAGCCGAACCGCCCCTTGACGCAAAGACTGCCGTAGTTGGGGGGGCTGTTTTCCGCTCCGGTCACCTTGACCACGGTATTATCCCTGACATGCAGGTACATCTGGCAGCCTACCCCGCAATAACTGCAGGTAGTCTTGATTTTACGGGTTTCCCAGGGCCGGGCGCTGAAGCGGACGTCCTTTTCCACCAAGGCGCCCACCGGGCATACCTGGACGCACTCTCCGCAGAAAACACACTCGGAATCAGCCAGGGGACGATCATCAGTGGTAATAATTTTATCGATCAGGCCATCGGCCGTAGTTCGGCAATCAATGGCATTGTTGACCTGGACCTCCCGACAGGCCTTGACACAACGGCCGCAGCGGATACATCTTGAAAAGTCCCTCAGAATAAAAGGGTTTACCAGCTCCATGGGATAGGGAGCGCCATCTTTACCGGGTTCTACCCCGGTCACCTGGTAGCGATAGGCCAGATCCTGCAGCCGGCAGTCCCCCCAGGCGGGGCACAGCTCGTCAGCACCGTCAGCGTCCTGAACCGACAATTGGAAACTGGTCCAGTCTTTTCCCGAGGTACCGCTGACCGCGCAATTATGGTTGCCCGACGATAACATCTCCCGAATGGTAGCCCGGCGTGAAGCGATCACTTCCGGTGATTCGGTTTCAACCACCATCTTTTCTTCAGCCAGGGTCGCGCAGGCCGGCACCAGATCGTCCTGTCCGGCCACCGCTACCACGCAAACCCGACAGGTGCCGGTGGGAGTTGTTCCGGCCAGATGACATAAAGTGGGTATATCAATGCTGTTACGCCAGGCCACGTCCAGAATAGTCTCGCCCCTGGTAAAGGACAGCTCCTGGTCATTGATTATCATTGTTTTGTCCATGCGTTTCTCCTGATAGCAATCCTTTTACGGGCAAAATTATTAATGACGGTTTTATAAACAACCCGGGTATGATGCCGGCGTCACCGGTTAAAAGTCTTTTTTATATAAAGTTTCCTGTTATGTCAACCTCCCAGCCGGTCCCGGGATCATTTTATTTATGTCACTCCCCGGCTGATGGCATTCACCAGACAAAGCCAGCCATATTTTTAAATTTTTTTCGAAAAGACTGGACAAAAAACTTGATTTTACCTTGATATTTTCCGAAAACACGGTAAAAACCCAATAACTGGTTTTGTTTTGATAAAAACCAGGCCAGCGAAGCAGGCGCCGGGCAAAGCCGGTGGCGGTCGCCAATAAACACGCGGAACAGGATAACCGAATGATGAATACCACTCCAAGGGAAGAGACAGCGCCTGATCCGGCTGCCTCCTCCGGGCTGATCGCCGACTGGCAGACCCTGATGCGAACCTTTATCCGTCCCGAGGACGAGGCCTGCCGGGCAACCCTGGTCAAGTACATGGAACAGATCCTGTTCGGACTGCACGAATTTCTGGGCAAACACGTCGGCATCACCGAAGCCATCAGCCTCAAGGACCTTTCCCGGAATTTCACCAATACCGTTATCAGCGACAACCCGGAAAAAAAGCTGGCCGAAGTTATCCGGGAACTGATCAGAGAAATATCCCCCCATGCCGTGAATGTTGCTTCGCCATACTTTGTCGGGCACATGACCTCGGCCGTTCCTTTTTTCATGGTTCATTTGAAAACCATTGCCGCGGCTCTTAACCAGAACGTGGTCAAAGTCGAAACATCCAAAGTCTTTTCCGTTCTGGAAAAACAGGTTCTGGCAAAAATCCACCGGCTGATCTTTGATCTTCCGGATAATTTCTACCAGGAGCACGTCCAGAACGCGGATTCCACCCTGGGATGTTTTGTCGAAGGCGGCACCACCGCCAATCTGACGGCTTTGTGGGTGGCCCGGAATCTGGCTTTGGGGCCGGATGGAGACTTCGGGGGTATCGAGATTGAAGGCGTGCCGGCGGCTTATCAGCATTACCACATCAACAACAGCGTCGTGCTGGTCTCCCGGCGGGGGCATTATTCCCTGCGAAAAGCCGGCGGCCTGCTCGGCCTGGGTAACCGCAACATTGTCGCCATTGACGTGGATTCCGATCACCGGCTCAATATAGATTGCTTGCAGCGGACCATCACCAGGATCAAGCAAGCGGGAGACAGCCGCATAATCGCGGTGGTCGGCATAGCCGGCGCCACTGAAACCGGGGCCATTGATCCCCTGCGCCAGATCGGGGAAATCTGCGCCGAAGAGAACCTGTTCTTTCACGTGGATGCCGCCTGGGGCGGACCCACCCTGATGTCGAAAACTTATCATCACCTGCTGGACGGCATCGAGCTGGCGGATTCAGTCACCATCGACGGCCACAAACAGCTCTACCTGCCCATGAGCTGCGGCATGGTATACTTCAAATCTCCCTGGACCATGGACAGCGTTGCCTATTACGCCAATTACGTCAACCGGCACGGTTCCGTCGACCTGGGCATCAAATCCTTGTCCGGCTCCCGGGAAGCCAATTCCTTGATCCTGGACAGCGCCCTGAAAATAATGGGTAAAAACGGCTACGCCCTGCTGATCGATCACGGCCTGAACACGGCCCGCCAATTTGCCGCGGAGATAAAACGAAGGGAATTATTTGAACTTGTTACCGAACCGCAATTAAACATACTGACCTACCGGGTCTGTCCGCCCGGTTTTAAAAATGATATCCTGACGGGTACGGAAGCGGAAAAGGACCAAGCCGCCAGGCAACTGAACGAAATCAATCGCACCGTTCAACGAGTTCAACGAGAGGCGGGCAAAAGCTTCGTCTCCCGGACCACCCTCATGCGTCGCCATGATGAACGTGGCATTGTCGTCCTGCGTTGCGTCATCATGAACCCCATGACCGACCTGAGCGTCTTAAACGAGATCCTGGACGAACAGGAAGCCATTTATCACCACCATTATCCTGACCCGGATATTTCATGAATTTTTTTGAAAAGAAATACTTTATTGCATTATTCCAATTATTTATATTGCATTAAGTAATCATTACATAATTACAAATTGTCATTTTAGATTTGTGGAATAAAGGCAATTTTATATCAAAAAATTTCACCCTGCGGGCGAGTCGCCTTGAGCGCATCTGCTTTGTTGCAGGACACTTGCGGTAGACTTACTACAGCTTCGTGTCCTGCGCCTTGCAGCTGCGCTCAAATCGACTCGTGAAATATCCGGGTTAACCCGAATATTTCATGAATTTTTTTGAAAAGAAATACTTTATTGCATTATTCCAATTATTTATATTGCATTAAGTAATCATTACATAATTACAAATTGTCATTTGGGATTTGCGGAATAAAGGCAATTTTATATCAAAAAAATTCACCCTTCGGGCGCCCGGTGCGAAAAAGAGCCACTTGCCCCGAGACCTCTGAAGTTTTATTTTGGCAGCAGCCTTTGCTTCAGGCCGGTATAACGCTGGCCGGTCCGGTTGTTTTTGATGCCGATGGCCAGGGCCCGGACGGTACCTACCAGGATGACCAGGCGCCGGCCGCGGGTGACGGCGGTATAAATCAGGTTACGCTGCAACATGACGTAATGCTGGGTCAGCACGGGAATAACCACCGCCGGATATTCCGAACCCTGGGATTTATGGATGGAGATGGCATAGGCCAGCACAAGTTCATCCAGATCGTTCTGCTCGTATAAAACCGGCCGGCCGTCAAACTCAACCGTTACCTGCCGGGCATCATGATCTATCCGGGTAACCCGGCCGATATCCCCGTTATAAACGGCTTTGTCATAATTATTTCGAATCTGCATGACCTTGTCCGCCACGGCCATGGTGGTGTTTCCCCGGACAATACCGCCCCCCGACGGATTTAAGGCCTCCTGCAACAGACGGTTGAGGTTGGCGGCCCCGGCCGTGCCCTTATGCATGGGAGTAAGCACCTGGATATCATCGACGGCATCCAGCCCGAAACGACGGGGAATGCGCTCCGTAACCAGTTCCGTGATGACGTTAACGACATTGTCCGGCTCGGACGATCTGATAAAAAAAAAGTCGCTTTCATCAGAGACCTGCTGAAGGTCGGGAACAACCCCCTGATTTATCAGATGAGCGGCCACCACTATCCGGCTCTTCTGAGCCTGCCGGAAAATTTCGTTCAGGGTAACCACCGGCACCCGGCCGGAAGCGATCATGTCATTAAGAACATTGCCCGGCCCCACCGCGGGAAGCTGGTTGACGTCTCCCACCAGCACGACGGTGGCCGTCAACGGCACCGCCTGCAGAAGGTAGTACATCAGGATGGTGTCAATCATGGAGGCCTCATCTATGACCAGCAGATCACAGGCCAGGGGCCGATCGCTGTTTTTCTGGAACCCGCCCTTGACCAGGCTGTACTCCAGCAGCCGGTGAATGGTCCGGGCGTCATGACCGGTGGCTTCCTTTAATTTCCGGGCGGCACGGCCGGTGGGCGCGGCCAGGAGTATCCTGGCCCCGAGGGCGGCGTAAATTTTCAAAATCGCTCTGACAATGGTCGTTTTACCGGTTCCCGGGCCGCCGGTTATGACCATCAGCTTATCGGTGGCGGCTGTTTTAACAGCCTCGATCTGCCGCTCAGCCAGGGTCATGTCCAATTTGGACTGAACCCAGTCGACCGCTTTGCTGGTATCAATTTCGCGAACCGCCCGGGCGGTTCGCAGCAAATCATCCACCTGCCGGGCGATCATTGTTTCGCACCAGTGCAGACCGGCCAGGTAAACCACCCGGATCCCCCCGTCCTGGTCGTCACCATCGCCGGCCGTCGTAAGCGTTTCGATTTGAAGATGCCGATCACCGGTCATGGCCTCTATTTCCGCGGCCAGTGCCGGCCGGCTCACTTCCAGGATCTCGACGCCTTTATCCAGCAGATCAGACTCCGGGAAACAGACATGACCTTCATCGGCCAGACTGTTCAGAACATGCGTCACTCCGGCGCGAAGGCGCTGCCGGCTGTTTTTTTCAAAGCCCAGTTTCCCGGCGACCGCGTCCGCCGTGGCAAAACCGATACCATGAATATCCGCGGCCAGCCGATAGGGATCGGACCTGACCATCTCGATAGCCTGCTGACCGTAAGTTTTGAAAATTTTAACGGCATAACCCGCGCCGAGTCCGCAGCTTTGCAGAAAAACCATGACATTCCGGATTTCTCTTTGTTCCCGCCAGGCCTTCTTGATCATGTCCAGCCGTTTTTTCCCGATACCCGGTACCAGGCTCAGCTTCTCCACGTTGCTGTTCATGATTTTAAGCGTATCAGCGCCGAACATGCCGGTGATCCGTTCGGCCATGACCGGCCCGATACCCTTGACCAGGCCCGACCCGAGGTACCGCCGGATACCTTCCAGGCTGACCGGCATTTCGGTCCTGTATTCAGAAACCTGAAACTGCTTCCCAAACCTGGGGTGATGATTCCACTCCCCCGTCATGACGAGGTATTCGCCGGGTGAAACAGCGGCGAAATCGCCCACCACCGTCACCAGCTCGGCTTGACCATCAACCTGCAGTTGCGCCACCGTGAAACCGTTGTCCGGATTAAGGTAGGTGATCCGCTCAAGATGTCCCTTGATGGTTGTCGTCATCCCTGATTTTTCCTGAAAAAATATCCTGGCCGGCCGGCCACCCTACTCCACGGAAAACCGCTCCGGATTATGAAAAAAATCCCTGTAAACCCGGTAATGCTCGGTCTCCTCGCAGGAGACGGTTTGCAGCGGCGATTCGTCGAAACTGAAGATGGTCGCGCCGGGCAAAGACAGCAGCAGGGGCGAGTGCGTGGCGATAAGGAACTGGACGTCATGGTCCCGGCCGGCCTGGTGCAACACCCGCCGCAACTCCAGCTGGCTTTTCGGAGAAAGGGCGTTTTCCGGCTCATCCAGAAAGTACAGCCCTTTGATGGCATACCTGGTTTTAAAAAAGGCCAGGTGGCTCTGGCCATGAGATTTTTCCATCAGGGACTGGCTGCCGAAATAATCCAGCACGGCCGGATCATCAACGGCCCATTCATCCAGCAACTGGGCGAAATGCCGGAACAATTCGGAAGCAAAAAAGGATCCGGGTACCGGACCGGCGGTCCATTCCACGGACAGGCAGGCCGGCAGCATTTTCTCGTAAGGATTGCCGCGCAGCCGCCGCCGTTCCTCGCCACCCCATATCTGGATATTGCAACGCCGGGCAACAGCCTCCAGCAGGGTCGATTTGCCGGTTCCGTTTTCACCCGCGAAAAAAGTAACCGGGGTGGTCAGGTCAACCTGCCTGGTTTCACGCAGCAACCCCAGATTAAAAGGATATTGATCCGTGTCCGGAAAGGATTCAGCGAGTATGTTGATTTTACTTAAATGCATCATCTCCCGCGGAAATAGCTGCCAGAGTCGTGGTTGTCGACCTGCCCGGCCTGACTCCCGTCACGGCGCCAGCCCGGGAAACAGGAGGCCTGTTGTTATAACAGGATCATGATTGATTGGCGGCCAACCGCGATTATGCTTCCTTGAAAACCCCCAGCTTGATGGGTATCCACCAGGTAATACCGAAAACCAGGGTCATCACGATTGTCCGGTTGGTTTTTATCCCGGCCTGTTTACCAACGGGCAGAGACATTGCTAATTCCAGGGGATGACCGACCACCCATAAAATCAGCACCACCCACCACAGACCTTGCACCAGTCCGGTTGGCAGGGGCGCCAGCAAACCATACAAAATAAAAATCCACCCGGCCATGGCCCCCACCATATTCCCCTGCCAGAACAATTTACTTTTAATCATTGTCGACTCCCCTTACCCCGGATGTTTTATGAAACAGTCAGATTGAAAAAAATATCCCTCAATCGGCTACAAAAAAGATCTTTTAAGAATCCCACAAAATTAATCTTCTATTTTTTGATACTCATCCAGCAAATTTTTGGCGTTTTCAATATTCTTTTCCGCCGTCGGGTGAGACGGATTCAGGCGCAGGGTCTTTTCCCAGGCGGCAATGGCCTTTTCCAGATCCTCATTGATAAAATACATGACACCTACTTTATAAGAGGCCTCGGCTTCGGACGCCATCTTATGATGAATTCTGGTTTTAAATTCTTTGGTGCCTTTGTACCCGGGCGAGACCCGGTCCATTATTGCCAGTGCTTGATGATACTCACCCTGGTTATACAATTCATGGCCCCACTGATAATAAGCGCTGTTCAAAAGAGTCAGAGCCTCGGGGTTGGCCTGATCAAGCGCTAAGACTTCATTCACCAGAGGGGGCACCTGGCCATACCGCCCTTTCCCCAGGTGCTGCCTGGCCAGGGTCAGCTTCTGATCAATAATTTTCCGGGCTTCCGCCGGGTCCGACGCCGGCTGGGAAGGTTTGGTGTAGCGGGGACGCTTGACGTCTTTTATCTCCGTTTCCGGAAGGACGGCCGGAGAAGCATCTTCTTCCGGAGGAGGAGAAGTTTTCCCGGGAAATTGTTTTTTGAAGGCACCACAGCCCGACAGACTGATCAGCGCCGCCAGCAATATGAACGCGATCGCTTTTTTCATGCTATTGTCAATCTATTGTCAATTTTTTATGGTTCCGTTTTTGCGAAGGCCAAGCACCTTGAATGTTTCCACCGGCTCAGTAAACCCCTTGATCTGCCTGGCCGGCATGGCTTCGGCCGTGATCATCTTCTTGACCTGATCATAAACAGTTCTGCTGATAAGGATTTCTCCAGGCCCCGCCAGCCCGCTCAAGCGGGAAGCCGCGTTGACACTGCTGCCGATGACCGTGTACTCCATTTTCTCCTGTGAGCCGATATTTCCGGAAACAATCACGCCACTGTCAATACCGATGCCGACTTCTGCTAACAAGGCCTTACCATCTTGCGCGGCTTTTTGCAACCGGCTTTGCATCTCAAGGGCAGCCCGCAAGGCTCTTTCCACATGTTTTTTGCGGAACACCGGCACTCCGAAAACTCCCAGGACAGCGTCCCCGATGAATTTATCAACGTAGCCGCCCTGATCCATGATAACACTGGCGGTTATCTCAAAATAGGCGTTCAGCAGAACAATAACCTGTTCCGGTTCCTTTTCATCTGAAAAGGAGGTAAATCCCCTGATATCGGCGAAAAGTATGGTTGCTTCATTACGATGCCCCTTCAGCCATTGCTGCCGGGGATCAGCCATAATCATTTCCAGCACTTCATGACCCACATATTTTCCGAACGATTCCTGCATCATGGTGTTCCGCCACAACTCATCGCTCATCTGGTTAAAAGCCCGGGCCAGATTACCCAGCTCATCATTACGCTTCAAGCGCACCTTATGGCGATAGTTCCCCCGGCCGATCTCGCGGGTAGCCTCCACCAGCTTTTTGATCGGTATAGAATATCGAAACCCCAGGATCAGGGCCAATAAAAGACCGACAAAAATTATAACCAGGGTAGTGATCATCAGGGTCACGCGTTCCTGGTGAATCAACTCCTGGATAAAGTCCAGGGAAACTCCGACATGGACCATACCCAGCCTTTTATCCTTGAATTGAACCGGCCGGGAAATATTCAGGGTATGGGTGCCGTCGGCAAGGACATGGTTGAAATAAACATCGGTTCCCTTGCGCTCAATCTTGTCAATCTGTTGAAAGGCGGGCATATCCGAACCGATCCGGTTCAGATTGGTATGCGCCATGATTTTCCGGTTATTATCGGTAATAAAGGCGTAAACAATCCCCTCTACCTGGGTGGCGTCCTTGATCAAAGCGTTCAGCTGAAGCAGATTGTCCTTGAGCATGGGAACGCGGGCATTACTGTCAAAGTAATTCAGGCTGACCAGGCCGATTTTCAGGGTCCGTTGATACAATTGCTCCTTCTGGCGATTAAGACTGAAATAGTTAAAGGCCAGGGCTGTTAAAACAATCACCATCATCATGGTCACGGAAAGCTGCAACCAGATGGGCAGACGCGGGGCGGGCAGCTTGTCAACCAGGGGGCGCCGGAGACGCCCCACCAGTTCCCGGATATTATCGGAAAGCGAAGAAACGGTCAGCTGATAATGCTCGTTGATGGCGGCGACCACCGTCTCTTCCCGGGCATAGCCGAGTTCCACGATGACCATGCCGATGGGAACGGCCTGCCCATCTTCCATCAGCCTGGTTTTTTGGACATCCAGAGCGTGGTTGAGCTGATCTTCCGTGACGATCTGCTTGTCGATAAGAACCTGGCCGATGAGAGTGTCTTTACCGTGAAAACGGCGGAACCGTCCCCTCAGTCTCGTCCCCGCCTCCTTCAACCGCGTCCATGAAAAAATCATCCTGCTCGCCTGGCTTATGTTTACCCCGGGCAACCGTCCCCATCAGCCGGAGAAACCGGCGAGACGCGCCGCTTGCTTATTTATGATGCGCTTGATTATACCAATTACAATTTTTTCTGATTTTATTAATGATAAAGAGAAATCAGTTACCTGTCAATCAAGAGGAACAAGGAAGGCAGGGGCCTGATCAACCGTCGGCTGACGGCCCGTGATGGTGGAGAGACAACCCGGATGGAACCTGATGGCCTTATTGCCTGGTGTTATTGCATGGTTGCATTCATGGGGCCGGGCGGTTAATATTGTATGGCATAGAAATCGCTGGCTGGTCAGCCGAACCAGGCGGCAATTTTCAACGGCCCGCCTGCCGGAACGGTTTGCCGGGCCCGTTTTTTTATCGTGAACAACAAGGAACAACCTATGGACGATCAAAAAGATTTTTTACTTCAGAAACTCCAACAACTGGAAAAGGATATAGCCGAGCAGGAAAAACGCCTTCCCCCGCACTCCGTCAAACCGGAACATATTCAGGAACTGGAACGACTGGAGGAAGCCCGGGACGAACTTCAGAAACAACTGCGGCAACTGGCAACCGGGGACGACCAGCAGTCCTGAACCGAAGACTTCACCCGCGTATTACAGGTTGAAAGGGAACACCACATGACAGCAAAAAACACCCGCACCGGCCGGCCGATCTGGCTGCACAACGACGGCCGGACCGTGCAGATTATTGATCAGCGGCAGCTGCCGCATAAACACGTGATAGTCGATTTGACCACCGTGGATAACGTCATTGACGCCATCCAGAACATGCTGGTCCGGGGCGCTCCCTTGATAGGCGCTACCGGCGCTTTCGGCGCCTTCCTGGCGGCCCTGAACACCGCCCAGGGGGATTTTAAAAAAGAGTTCCTCCAGGAATGTGATCGCTTGAAACAAGCCCGGCCGACAGCCGTCAACCTGGCCTGGGGAGTGGACCGGGTCAGCCAGGCCTCGCTGGCCGACGACGCGGCAGGAACGGACCAGGCGGATTGCGTGGACAAGGCCCGGCGGGAAGCCCTGGCCATTGCCGACGAGGAAGCCGAAAACTGCAAAAAAATAGGCCAATTCGGACTGCCCTTGATCGAAGATATCCGCCGCGCCAAAAAAACAGGACCGGTCAACATCCTGACCCACTGCAACGCCGGCTGGCTGGCCTGCATTGAATATGGCACGGCCACGGCGCCCATCTACGCCGCCTTTGATAACAATATTGACATTCACGTCTGGGTGGATGAAACCCGGCCGCTCAACCAGGGAGCCCGGCTGACGGCCTGGGAGCTGGGACGCTACGGCATCCCGCATACCGTTATAACCGATAATGCCGGCGGTCACCTGATGCAGCATGGTCTGGTGGACATGGTTCTGGTAGGAACCGACCGCACCACTTATACCGGCGACGTGGCCAACAAAATCGGCACCTACTTAAAAGCGCTGGCCGCCAGGGACAACGATCTTCCTTTTTACGTGGCGCTGCCTTCGAGCACTTTTGACTGGGAGATAGAAGACGGACTGAGGCAGATCCCCATCGAGGAACGTGATCCCGACGAGGTCAGGTATATTCAAGGCCTGGCTGACAACAAGCTGGAGACCGTGCTCCTGGTTCCGGAGGACAGTCCGGCCGCCAACTATGCCTTTGACGTTACTCCGGCCCGGCTGGTGACCGGTTTTATTACTGAACGGGGCGTCTGCCGGGCGGACCGGGAATCGGTCTGGGAGCTTTTCCCCGAAAAACGCCCCGGCTGAGTTTCCCGCGCCTTGTCTACCATCTGCTTGGGATATACTTTTTTACCTGGCCCGGAATTGCCTTTTGATCGCCTTTGAGGTATACTATAAAAATAATTATTAACTGGCTTGTTAACCGGGATGATCCGGAAAAACCAATGATTTTTAAGGGGAGGCAATTTTGAAATATTCCGTAATAGGTCTGATCATATGGATAGGAGCCGGATTCCTGTTTATATTTCAAATGATTTCCAAAGTCATGCCCTCGGTGGATTTCAAATTCTTCACTATCAATCAATTGGTGGGGCTGGAATGGATCGAGAGCATTCCCTGGGGAACAGTCCGTCCCTGGGCTGAACAACTCGCCTATATCAATCTTTCGCTGCTGCTGCTCGCCCTGGGGCTCATTTTTATCATCATCGGCATGTTGTTCAAAACCTGAGCCCCGGCCGTCTTTACGCGACAGCCAGCCAGCAGCCGGCCCGGAAAAATCCATGGAATACGAGGGTTAACACCGTTACCGCTTATTTTTCGGTTCGGTCATTATCATAATCTTCTGACACGGACCGATCAATGTCGACAATCCGCTGCCCGTCAACGTATTCCCTGGTTTCATAACGGGTAATCCGCATCAGCTTCCGGGTCAAAACAGCCATGCGCTCCACCTGGGCATTAATAACCTGCAACCCTTCCTGCAGGGGATGCTGGGGGTCCATATCCATCAAAATCAGATTAGTGTAGCCCATGATGGCCTGCAGGGGTTGATTCAACTCGTGGCAGACCGCCCCCGCCATTTCCAGCACACCCTGGGTCTTACCCCGCCGATCCAGGGCGTCCTGCAGGTCAATTATCCTTTTCCCGGAACCGATCCGACTCCGAAGCTCTTCCGGATGAAAAGGTTTGGCAATATAATCATCAGCCCCGGCCTGAAGCCCGGTAACAATATCTCTGGTGTCGGTGCGGCCAGTCAACAGAACGATATACCCGTTTTCTATACCGGAAGTTGAGGACCTGATAAGTTTACATAATTCAAGACCGTTCAACTCCGGCATCACCCAATCAAGAAGATACAGGCGCGGCGGCTCGGGGCCATTGATAATATCCAGCGCCCGACGGCCGTCCTCCGCCGTATTGACATCATATCCCCACCTGGTCAGCAATATTGCCAGCATCTTCAAGGTAGCGACATTATCTTCAACAACGAGAATTTTCATGTGGCAGCCTGAGGGTATCCCGGATATTTCATGAAATTTTCAGCGGTCACGGTGGAAATGTTTTTGCTTCGCGCCTGGACCCTTTTGGTTGTTCGGGATAACAATGATTACAATTATATCGATAACACCCCGTTAACAAAGATACAAGACTGAAATTATCCCCTGAAATTATTCCCTGGAATTCTTCTTGGATTACAGATGGTAATGTATTATATTAAAAAGTGAAAAAAGTTCATAATCAGTTTTGCCTGATGGTGATGTCTCCGGGGGAAATCATGGCGATTTCAGGCAGTGGTCATGGCGATGCCGTTTTAAGGCGGGCTCTGGCCGAACAGACCAACCAGTTATACAGCCATATGCCTATCTCCATGACCGGCACCATTATCAATGGCGCCATCCTGGTTTATGTTCTGTGGAACGCCGTGTCACGATCTGTTATCATTGCCTGGTATGCCACCGCCCTGGTGATAACCTTTATCCGCTACCTGATCTGGTTCGCCCACAAAAAAACCTCGCCGGAACATAAAAACACGATTTTCTGGTTTCGCCTGCAGGCGATCGGGATAGGCGCGGCCGGCCTTGTCTGGGGAGCCTGCAGCCTCCTCATGTTCGTGCCGGACTCCATTGTCCACCAGGTCTTTCTGGCTTTTATCATTGCCGGTATGGCCGCCGGCGGCATGGCCTCCTACGCCGTAAGAATGGACACCTTCTGCCTGTTCGCGGTTCCCCTGCTGACACCGCTGGCAATAGCCTTTTTTACCGCCCGGGGAAGCCTGCCGACTCTGATGGGAGCGATGACAGTGTTGTTGGGATTGATCATTACCGCCACTGCCAAACGAATGAGTCAAACCTTCACGAATTCCATTGAGCTGACCATGAAAAACGATGATCTGCTCCGTTCTTTAAAACGCGAAAAAGAAAACGCCGAGGCCGCCAATAAAGCTAAAAGTAAATTCCTGGCCAATATGAGCCATGAACTCAGAACGCCGCTGAACGGCATTACCGGCCTGGCGGATCTGCTGTCCATGACCTCGCAAACCGAAGAACAGCAGGAATACACGGCCAACATCAAGCAAAGTTCCAGCGTCCTGTGTACCCTTATTGGTGATATTCTTGATTTTTCCAAAATCGAAGCCGACAAAATCCGCCTGGAAAACATTGAGTTCAGCCTGCGAGAACTGCTGGAAAGCGTTTCCGACCTGTTCGCCAGAAACGCCTTTGACAGGAATCTTGATTTTGGCTGCCTGATCAAGGACGATGTCCCTGACAGACTGATCGGCGACTCCAGCCGGCTGCGCCAGATACTGACCAA
>JAWOCW010000286.1:0-3913 GCA_046483615.1 Desulfosudaceae bacterium | reverse complement strand
ATGCCTGCCGCAACCGCGCCACCGGCCGCAGGATAGCGGCCTGCCTGCCCATGCACACCTTCGGCCATCCCTGCCGCATCGAGGAGATAGCGGCAATCTGCCAGCGATACAACATTCCCCTTATCGAGGATGCGGCGGAGTCCCTGGGCAGCACCTACCAGGGCAGGACCACCGGTACCTTCGGCCTGGCCGGGGTTTACAGCTTTAACGGCAACAAGATCATTACCGCAGGCGGCGGCGGGGCCATAGTGACTGATGAGGAAGAATTTGCCCGGCGGGCCAAACATTTGACTACCACCGCCAAAATACCCCACAGTTACTTTTACGGGCATGACACCCTGGGTTACAACTACCGGCTGCCCAACCTCAACGCCGCCCTGGCCTGCGCCCAGCTGGAAAACCTGGAGTTTTTTCTGGCCAACAAGCGGGAGCTGGCCGGGCTTTACAGCAGCTTTTTCGCCGGACATCCCACTATTAAATATATGCCGGAACCCGAAGGAAGCAGATCCAACTACTGGCTCAACACCGTGCTGCTGCCGGACAAAGAGAGCCGGGACACCTTTCTGGAGGAGACCAACCAGGCAAAAGTCCTGACCAGACCGGCATGGAATTTGCTTAACACCTTACCCATGTGCCGGGAATGCCAGACCGACGGCATCAAAAACGCCCGGTGGCTGGGGGCACGGCTGGTCAATCTCCCCAGCAGTGTCCGCTTGTAAGCCGGGAAAAACGAGTCATGAGTTTCGAACTTCTTCTGATAGGCGGCGGCGGTCACTGCCGCTCCTGTATTGACGTCATAGAGCAGGAAGGCAGCTTTGCCGTGGCAGGCATCATCGAAAGGCCCGGTGCGGCAGGTGAAGACCGGCTCCCGGGCTACCCGGTACTGGGCACTGATGACGACCTCCGGGGCTTGCGCCGGAAATACTTTCAGGCCCTGGTCACGGTGGGCCAGATCAAATCACCCAAGCCGCGTCAGCGTCTTTTCGAGGAGTTGCTGGCCCTGGAATTTGAACTGCCGGTTATTGTTTCTCCCCTGGCCTATGTCTCACCCCGGGCCCGCATCGGCCATGGCACTATCATCATGCACCAGGCCCTGGTCAATGCCGGCGCTGAAATCGGGAAAAACTGCATCATCAACAGCAAGGCCCTGGTGGAACATGGGGCGACGATAAGCGACCACTGCCATATCTCAACCGGGGCGATAATAAACGGTGACAGCAAAATAGGGGCAGGGACCTTTATCGGCAGCCGGGCCATGATCAGGGAATCAATCGAAATCGCACCGGATTCATTTGTAGCAGCGGGACAGAACATATATGAGAGCCTGACGGCGGAAAACCGGGCAGTATCAATATGACAGTGGAAAAAAATGTAAATTTCTCATTAAGTCTGGGCACCAAACGTCATTCCCGCGAAGGCGGGAATCCAGTGTTTACGTGAGGTTCCTGGATTCCGGCCTCCGTATCGGAGTACGGGGCAGGCCATCACCGTAATGCCATTAATAATAATATCGGATCTTCAAAGTTGCCAGAAGTTATTGAAAACTTACAAAAAAATGCCATATTTATAATCGCCGAGGCCGGAGTGAACCATAACGGCGACCCGGAACTGGCCAGGAAACTTGCTGAGGCTGCAGCCGAGGCCGGGGCAGATGCGGTCAAATTCCAGACTTTCACTGCCGACAATCTGGTCAGCAAAAAGGCCCCCAAGGCAGAGTACCAGAACCGGAGCACATCTCCGGAGGAATCGCAGTACGAGATGATCAGGGGTCTGGAGCTGAGCCGGGAGACTCACGAGGAACTGATCAGTTATTGCCGGGAAAAAGACATTGAATTTCTGTCCACCCCCTTTGACTTAAAAAGCATAGACCTGCTTGACTATCTGGGCCTGCAAACCTTTAAGGTGGGTTCCGGCGAGATAACCAACCTGCCCTATTTACGAAAAATCGGGGGACTGCAAAAACAAGTTATTCTCTCCTCCGGTATGTCGGACCTGGGGGAAATCGAAGATGCCCTGCAGGTGCTGGAGGAAGCGGGAACGAAGCGGGATAAGATCACAGTCCTGCACTGCAATACCGAATACCCCACTCCCATGCAGGATGTCAATTTGCGGGCCATGCAGACCATCGCCGCAGCCTTCCCCGGCATCCGGGTGGGCTACTCGGACCATACCCAGGGCATTGAGGTGCCGATTGCTGCTGCGGCATTGGGGGCGACAGTCATTGAAAAACACTTCACCCTGGACAAAGACCTGGAAGGGCCGGACCACCGGGCCAGCCTGGAGCCGGATGAACTGACGAAGATGGTTAAGGCTATCCGCAATATCGAGGATGCCATGGGCAGTGGCATCAAAGCCCCCAGTCCGAGTGAACTAAAAAACAAGGCTGTCGCCCGCAAAAGCATTGTAGCTGCCCGCACCATCCAAAAAGGGGAGTTGTTCAGGGAGGAAAACCTGACCGTCAAGCGGCCGGGCACCGGCATCTCTCCCATGCGCTGGGAGGAGGTCCTGGGCCGGCCGGCAGCTCAGGAATTCGCTCCGGATGATTTGATCAATATTCTGTAATAACAGGTAATCGCCATGAAAATCGTTTTTATCGGTACTGTCCAATCAAGCCTGCTGGCCCTGGAGAAGTTAATCGCCATAAACGCCGGAGTAGTGGCCGTGGTCACCAAGGAATCGTCACCGTACAACGCTGATTTTGCCGACTTGACCCTCTTGTGCGAAAAACATGGCATCCCTTTTCGTTTCACCAAAAACATCAACAGCCCCGAAGACCTGGAATGGATGCGCTCCTTCGCTCCCGACGTCTTGTTTTGCTTCGGTTTTTCCGCCCTGCTGAAAAGAGAGATTCTTACCATGGCCCCACTGGGCGTGATCGGCTTTCACCCCGCTCATCTACCCCGCAACCGGGGCCGACACCCCATAATCTGGGCCCTGGCTCTGGGGCTGAAAGAGACCGCGGTGTCCTTCTTTTTCATGGATGAGGGAGCGGACAGTGGCGACCTGCTCAGTCAGGAGTTGGTTCCCATCAGTGATGACGACGACGCCCAATCACTGTACGACAAAATAATGGCCACTGCCCTGAGCCAGATTGCCGACTTTGTTCCCAAACTGGAGGCCGGTACTTATCAGCGTCTCAAACAGGACCACAGTCTCGCCAACTACTGGCGCAAAAGGAACAAGGATGACGGATGTATTGATTTCCGGATGTCCAGCCGTAACATTCACAATCTGGTTCGCGCCCTGGCCCGGCCTTATCCGGGCGCTCATGTCGTCTGCGGCGGCGAAGAATACAAAGTATGGAAAGTAAAGCCAACCTCCTGCCCTTTCAAAAATTTTGAGCCAGGCAAAATACTCAGCGTATCTGAAAAGGGTATCGAAGTAAAAAGCGGTGATGGCGCCGTACTGCTACAGGAGCATAACCTGCCCACCACCCTGCAACCGGATGAGTATATCCAATGAGTAACATCCTGGTCATAGCCGTACATCCCGATGATGAAACCCTGGGCTGCGGCGGCACATTATTACGACACCGGGAAGCAGGCGATGCTACCTTTTGGTGCCTCGTCACCGCCATGTCCGAAAAATCCGGATTTCTTCCGGCACAGATTGCAGCCCGAGAGCAGGAAATCAGCAAAGTTGCTGCCGAATATGATTTTCAGGAAGTGTTTCAGCTGGGTCTTGCCGCCACCCGGGTCGACACTTATCCCATGGCGGATACAGTAACGGCTATCTCAGAAGTTATTGACCTGGTTCAGCCTGAAATCATCTACCTCCCCTTTCACGGTGATGTGCATTCTGATCACCGTACTATTTTTCAAGCGTCTTACAGCTGCACCAAACAGTTCCGCTATTCCTCAATAAGAAAAATATATCTGATGGAAACCCTGTCTGAAACTGAATTTGCACCTGC
>JAWOCW010000356.1:0-4885 GCA_046483615.1 Desulfosudaceae bacterium | reverse complement strand
GTCTGCACGTGGGCGAAGAGGCGCTGGCGCAGATCTTTTTCAATTTTCCGGGAAGTGCCGATGAGACAGCGCCGCCAGACATAGCGGAAACCGCCGATAATCACGCCCATGCCCAGAATGATCAGAGCGTAGCGGAGCAGTTGCCGGCTGTCGATGGAAAGGTAAGCCAGATCGTCAATGGCGTGCTTGGTAACACGCGGAATCAATAACTGCAGGATATCCACCACCACCAGGCTGGCGACGCCGGCGGCGATAACGGTAAGGTTGGCTTTTAAGTATGACTTGGCGCTGACTTCGGACACAACAAAAATCCACCGGAATAGCGGTTACATTTTTTTCAGGAGCTGGCCGGCGCCGGTCAGCAGCGGGTCCCAGACCGGACCGAAAGGCGGAGAGTAGGCCAGATCAGACTGGGCAAAATCGGCCACGGTCATCCGCGCGCCCAGGGCCACGGCCGGGGCGTTGACGCGGTGGGCTACCCCTTCCCGGCCGACCATCTGGACACCCAGCAGTCGGCCCGACGATTTATCACCCACCAGGGACAGATGAATGTCCTCGGCCCCGGGATGGGCGTGCGCCCGGGAACGGCTTTTTATCTCGACCCGGGCCGGCTCAAACCCGGCTTTTTCAGCTTCAGACGCGGTCAGGCCGGTGCGGGCCACCTCCAGGCCGAATACCTTGAAAACGGCCGTGCCGGCAATGCCCGGCAGTTCCACTCCCCGGCCGCAGACGTTATCGCCCACGGCCCGGCCGGAGCGGTTGGCCCACAACGCCAGGGGTACCCAGGTTTTCTGACCGGTAACCAGGTGATAAGCGTCGGCGCAGTCCCCGGCGGCGTAAATATCGTCAAAAGATGTTTCCAGCCGGCGATTAACGGCGATTTCCCGGCGCGGTCCCAGTTCAATACCGGTTCCGCTTGTAATATCGCTGTTGGGAACCACTCCGGTGGCCACGATGATCATGTCCCTGGCCAGGGTAAAATCATCACAGACCGCTTCCAGCGAATCTCCGCCGCCCTCAACTCTCCGCAGGGCGCAGCCGGGGAGCAGCTTCACTCCGCGCGACTCCACCTCCTGCCTGACAACCGCGGCCAGAGGCTCCGCCAGCCAGGGCAGAAAAGCCTCGCGGGGCTTGAGCATGGTCACCTCGATCTCCCTGGCCCGCAGCGCCTCGGCCATTTCCAGGCCGACGTAGCCCATGCCGACGATGAGAACCCGGCCGACATTTTTGTCCTTGATATACTCTTTTATGGCCCGGCCGTCCGCCAGATTTTTCAAAGACATCAGGCCGGGAGTCTCGATACCGGGGACGTCCGGCAGTCTCGCCGAGGCCCCGGTGGCGATGAGCAGCTTGTCATACTCCAGGGAAAAAGCTTCTCCGCCGGGGCCTTTCCCGGCAACCGTTCGGGCGGCCGGATCAATGGTTTCAGCGGCGTGACCGGTCAGCAGGTTGATATTCTGCTTCTCCCGGAAGACCCGGGCCGGCCGGACCACCAGGTCATCAATGGGCCGCCCGGCATCGGCGATATTGTAGGGCATGCCGCAGGCGCTGTAGGATACGTCGGAGGACCTTTCCAGCACGGTAATGTCCAGGCCGGGATCATTTCGCCTGGCCCGACTGGCCGCGCTCATGCCGGCGGCGTCCCCGCCGATGATTAAAAATCTCATGGTCTGCTCCTTTCCCGGAATACCCCACGGTTCCAGCTGTTTTGTTACCGCGGCCCGGACCGCTCCAGCGCGGATACAACGCGGGCGGCGACACTTTTTTTAATCATATCGGTTTTGCGCCTGATCCGCAAGACCTTCCCGGTCACCGCGGCCGGACCGCGAAGCATCGGCCGGTGTTATTTGCCGGTGTCTTATTTGCCGGTTGACTTAACCGCCAAATTCAGGTAACAGGCAAGACACTTCAGGTATTTAAATTTAACCCAGAAAATATAAGGAGCACGCTCATGGAACGAACCTTGTCGATTATCAAGCCGGACGCGGTTGAACGGGGATTGATCGGAGAAATTATCAAGCGGCTGGAACAGAACCGGTTTAACATTGCCGCCATGAAGATGGTTCACATGACCAGGAAGCAGGCGGAAGGATTTTACGCGGTTCACCGGGAAAGACCTTTTTTCGGCAGCCTGACGGAGTTCATGTGTTCCGGCCCGGCCGTGGTCATGGTCCTGGAAGGCGACAATGTCATCCAGAGATACCGCGATCTGATGGGCGCCACCAACCGCGAGGAAGCGGCCGAAGGCACCATTCGCCGGGAATTCGCCACCGACATCGAAAAAAACGTGGTCCACGGCTCGGATGCCCCGGAGACGGCCGCCTTTGAGATCGGTTACTTTTTCAACGCCTTTGAACTTACCGGCAGTTGACCGGAGCCCGGCCTTGAACAACATCACCATTATTCTGGTAAAACCCGGCATCCCGGAAAATATCGGCTCCTGTTGCCGGGCCATGAAGAATATGGGCCTTTGGCGCTTGGTGCTGGTGGCTCCGAAAAATTTTGACCTGGTCCGGATAAAAAAAACCGCCACCCATGAAGCGGCCGATATCATTGACAAGGCCGTGGTGATCGACGACCTGTCCGAAGCGGTGGCGCCCTTTTCCTTTATTGCCGGGACCTCGGCCCGCCAGGGCAAACATCGCCAGATGGTGCTGTCCCCGGAAGGGCTGGCCGAGACCGTGCTGGCTTTGCCGGACGACAACAACGTCGCCATTATGTTCGGGCCGGAAGACCGGGGGCTGGAAAACGAGGAGTTGAAATACTGCCAGCGACTGGTCCAGATCCCCACCGCCGGTTTTGCTTCCCTGAATCTGGCCCAGGCCGTGCTGGTGGTCTGCTACGCCTTGTTTACGGCCGGCCGGCCGGAAAAGCCGTCCTTCAGCCCTCGTCTGGCCTCTAATTTTGAACTCGAAGGCATGTATGCCCACTTCCAGGAAATTCTCGTCCGGATCGATTTTATCAACCGGGAAAATCCGGACTACTGGATGAACAATTTCCGCCGCTTTTTCTCCCGCCTGGGCCTGACCGCCAAGGAAGTCCGGCTTATCCGCGGTATCTGCCGTCAAATCAACTGGTACGGAGAAAAACGCTATGCCGACGGAAAAAAGGAAGGATCAGAAGACAGGGCTCGTGTCACCGAAAAAGGCAACACCACCCGGGATTGATGTTTTCGTAAAAAACCAATGATTAACATTGAAGTCGTCATCCCGGCCACTGCCGGGATGACGACTTCAATGTTTTTTTTAAGACCGCCTCAAGGCCTGACGGCTTCGTAAAAAGTCCAATATATATGCGCGGACCGGAGGACTTTCTTTGGCTGGATTTTCCATTATGGCAGCTTCTTGTCAGTCAATCTCATCCTCTACGATCTCAGCCACTTTTGCCGCGATCGAACCGGTCATGTCGCCGCTTGACAAGACCATGACGGCGATTTCATCATCGTCTAAAACTTCTTCCAGTAAATCATCATCTTTAGCCAGCAGAGCCAGCTGGGCTTCATAAGGACTGCCCTCTATCCTTTCGGCAAAGGCCGGGGTTTTCACATATTTTTTCAAGACGGCCCGGGAAGTCTGCTCCATGCCATCCTCGCCATAACCGCCTTCCATGGTTATTTTAATTAATTCCTTATCGTTTATAACCATATCAATGATGTCCTGATCATTGATGTACTTGCCCAGAATGGCCTTGGTAATAGTCTTGGTGATGGGCATATTGATTTCGCTGAAAGGATCGGCTTTCTGATATTTTTCATGTTGCACGAATTCCTGCAAATTGGCCAGAGACTCGCTGGGCACTTTTTCCGTTTCACGATCAACCAGGCTGGACGGCAGGCTACCCCCGGCTTCCATGTGAACTGAAAAGGAGATCTCGGTCTTATCCATCTCAATAAATTTGAGCACAAACTGCTGACTCAGCTCCGGCAGGCGAACCATTTTGTCTTTTTCCGGGATATCAGTGTCTTCGAGAATAGTGGTATTGACGATAAGATCACCGGTCTCCGAATCAACGGTGGTTCTGGCCTGGGTGACCACGTCCCGGTCCTGGGTCGGCCAGGGGAAATCCATGATCAAATAAACATCCATATCATTGGCATTGTGTTTCTTGACAATTTCAGCATGCTTGATCTTGGCCATCCATTCCGGGAAACTGGGCACATCGCGCAGAACGTCTCCCACCGCCGCCATGGTGGCGTCAATCTCAGTGGTCGCCTTAAAAGCGTTATAATCGGAACCTTCTACTTCCCGGGAATAAGTGCTGACGTCGTCTTTTTCCTTTTCCAGTTCCCACTCTCCGGAAGCAGCTGCCGGCAGAGAAAAACACATCACCAAAAAAGCAATCAGAATAACGGGCACTGTTTGTTTCATAATCATCTCCTTGAATTGTGTTTAATTAAATAGGATGGCACCGTAAAAAGTCCGGATACTTCTAAAACCGACAGACAAATTATAAATAACTTCTTGATTTTACTTAATACTTAATCACTTAAAACTTAACACTGCCTGTAAAAAAACTTTTTCCGAAGCCGTCAAAATTAAAACCTGAAATCACCCAGGAATCACTCATGCAAATCGCTTTTAAACTTGATTTATACTGACGTTGCTCACCTTTGTCAACACTGTTTATAATGCCGGCGCCGCCGCCGATCAACTCTGAACCAGCACTTAATAAATATAATTTTTAAATTTATATTTTATCTTTGAAAATAGCCCGGGAAGATAGCCCGGAAACATAGCCCGAAAACATAGCCCGGCCGCGGGCCCGGGGGCTTATCTGATTACACCGGCCACAGTAGCCCCGATTTTCGTCAGAGCATCACCGTCTTTCAGATGATCCTTGATTTTTTCTCTGATTTCTTCGTCAGCCGCGATAATTTCGGCCGGAT
>JAWOCW010000316.1:0-3828 GCA_046483615.1 Desulfosudaceae bacterium | reverse complement strand
TATTTAAAAACAATAAAAGCCACCAGAGCCACGATCAACAGCCGGATCAGATATGGCCGGTCAGGCTTCGGCAGCAGGAATTTTTTGAGGGAATTATCCGTCATGATTTATATCTTCCGTCAGCGATGATTTAAGGCCTTATGACACGACCACCACCCGCCGTTGGCCCGGCCCGGCCTCCCCAGGCTGCTGCCGGTATTCAAGGGACAAGCGATTGGTGGCGAACAACTGAATGCATTCCGGATACAATTCCCATTCCAGGGCCAGCCCTTTTTCCCGGACCGTGGCCAGGGTATCCCGGGAAGTTATGGCAAAAGACTTTTGACCGATAATAGGACCGGTATCTTCGCCATAATCGATAAAATGAACCGTGCAGCCCCCCACCTTGCAGCCATACCGCCAGGTATCGCCATATCCGTCCTGCCCGGGAAAAGCCGGCAGAAGAGCCGGGTGAATATTCATTATCCGGGGACGATCAGGATCAAGGTTGATTCTGTCGATAAAATATGGGGTCAGTTTCCGCATGAACCCGGCCAGAATCAACAGATCGAACGGCCAGGCGGACAGGTGGCTCAGCAGGGCGGCTTCCGCCACGGCCCGTGTTTTTAAAAAATCAAGAATCTTCTCGTCAGGCAGACCGGATTCAAACAGGGCGGCCTCAGCAGCGATCCGGTCCGGATCAAAATCATCGGGAAGGTCCAGTTGTCCGGGATTGGCCCGGTATTGCCGGATAATGGACCGGTAATCCACCACGAAAGTGGGAATACCGGCCGCTTCCGCTTTAGCCAGGCCCGTGGCCGCGGGGTTATCAGCGCCCGCGAAAACCACCTTGCCGTCAACGCGGCCCGCCCGGCAGGCGTCCATTACTGCCGCCAGATTGGTGCCACTGCCTGAAATCAGAGCGCCGATACGAATCATCGTCATTATGCCCCGTATTTATCGCCGGATTTATCGCTTGCTAAAACAAGAATTTTATGAAATTTTTTATTAATGATAATATACTAAAAACAATCCTTTTACCAACACCAAAAATATTTACCGGCCAGAACCGGTCTGAGCTGTCAAGGACGGTGTCAGTGCGGAAATATGATGTCATTATAATCGGGGCGGGACCGGCCGGGGCTACCTGCGCCCTGAACCTGGCTCCCCGGGGAGGACGGATCCTGTTGCTGGACAAACAGGCCTTTCCCCGCAACAAGGCCTGTGGCGGAGGCTTTACCCGGAAAGCCCGGAACCTTTTTGATTTTGACCTGTCTGATGTCATCGAAACAGAAATCACTTCGGTGGAATTGTCATTGCGATCCTGCCAGCCGGTGGTGGTAAATTACCCGCGGGGGGCGGGCTACATGGTCACCAGGGAAAAATTTGACCACCTGCTGGTGGAACGAAGTTCAGCCGTCGGGGTCGAAGTACGCCAGCAGACCACCCTGCGTGAAATTTGTCCCTCCGGCAGCGGCTGGGTGGTTAAAACAGATAAAGGAAACTATCAGGGTGATTTTGTGGTGGGAGCCGACGGGGCGGCTTCAGGGACGGCCCGGCAACTGGGCCTGATGCGCTCATTTAACCGCCAGGCCCCGGCACTTACCGCTGAAATAGAGCCCCGCCCTGCTGATCTGGAAAGGCTGCAAAACCACGTTTCCTTTGACTTCCATGTGGTCCCCCGGGGATATGCCTGGATCTTTCCCAAAAAAGACCATTTTTCGGTGGGAGTTTTCTCCACCAACATGCCGCAAAAAGGCCTCAACACCGCCTTGACAACCTTTATCAACCGCCGGGATTATCTGCGGGGGCGACCGGTCAGATACTGGAAAGGTGGTCTCATACCCCGCGGCGGTACCCGCCAGCGCCTGGTCAAAAACAACGCCCTGCTGGTCGGGGATGCCGCCGCCATGACTGATCCTTTTTTTGGCGAAGGTATTTATTACGCGGCCAGATCAGGCATGCTGGCGGCGACGGCCATAACCCAATCCGCCGCCGAGAACGGACCGCCCCTGTCGCGATATGAAAAGATGTGCCAAAGTGAAATCACCGATGATCTGTGGTGGGCGCGCTTGTTTAATTTCGGTTTTTATCGCTTTCCCTTTGTCTTCTATCCAGCGGTCCGCAACTCCTCTTACCTGCAACAAATTGTCATCGACGTCAACAGCGGCCGGTTTACCTGGAAAAAAAGTGTTTACCGGGTTTTTAAATCCCTGCCCTGGTGGCTGACCCGGATGCTGCTGCCCTAACCCGGACATTTCATGAATTTTTTCGATCATAGTTTGTTAATGCATAAACTTAAATTAGTTATTGATAATTTCAGGTTCTTTTTCAAAATACAAATTGTAACTGGCTGTTTAAAAATTTTTCACCATTTAAGTATCGAAAAAATTCACCCTTCGGGCGAGTCGCCTTGGGCGCAACTGCTGTGTTACAGGCCGCTCGCGGTAGATTTACTACAGCTTCGCGCCCTGCGCCTTGCATTTGCGCCCAAATCGACTCGTGAAATATCCGGGCTAACCCGGACATTTCATCGATTTTTTTTGATAAATCCTGTTGAGTTTACCGGTCTGGGGGAGGATGAAAGTTTATCCGGGAAAGTTTACCCGGGTTGACTTGTTAATTATATTATGATAAAAATAAATTAAATTTTTATACTTGGATTAACTAAGAAAAACCGGTTACCAACGGACTCGACAGGCAGCCGCAAAATCCAGCAAGAATTAGCAAGGGAGGTTTCTGATGGCCGAAAATGTTATTGAAATTACCGACTCCAATTTTGAAAATGATGTTTTGCAGGCCGACCGGCCGGTTTTGATTGATTTCTGGGCGCCCTGGTGCGGTCCCTGCAAAGCGATCGGCCCGATTGTTGAAGAACTGGCCAATGATTTTGCCGGAAAAATCACCTTCGGCAAATGCAACGTCGACAATAATCCAACCACCCCGACCAAGTACGGCATTCAAGCCATTCCCACTCTGATTCTGTTCAAGGACGGTAAAATCGCCGAACAGATAACCGGTATGGTGCCCAAAGCCAAAATGGAAGAAGCCTTAAATAAAGTATTATAACAAATTTCCTGAGGATATTATAAACATAATGGATTACGATCTGATCATTATAGGCGGCGGACCAGCCGGTCTTACCGCCGGTATATACGCGGCCAGAGCCAGATTAAAGGTACTTCTTCTGGAGAAAATCACGCCTGGCGGCCAGATGCTGACAGCCGACTGGATTGAAAATTACCCTGGTTACCCTGACGGCATCGGCGGAGCCGACCTGGTCATGAGAATAAGTGAACAGGCCAGAAATCTCGGACTGCTCATTGAATCTGCCGAGATTGACACCGTGGACTTCTCCGGCCCGATCAAAAAAATCATATCCGGAGACACTGCCTATACCTCCCGAGCGGTCATTCTCGCTTCGGGGGCATCTCCCAACGCTTTGGGGGTTCCCGGAGAAGACAGGTTCTTCGGCCGCGGGATATCTTCCTGCGCCACCTGTGACGCTCCTTTTTACAAGGATAAAGTCGTGGCCGCCGTGGGTGGCGGCGACACGGCCATTCAGGAAAGCCTGTTTTTAACCAAATTCGCCAGTAAGGTATACCTGATTCATCGGCGCGACGAACTGCGGGCCACTAAGATCCTTCAGGAACGGGTCCTGGCCAATGATAAGGTGGAGATTTTGTGGGATTCAGTGGTCAAAGAAATCAGCGGCGGCTTTACCCAGGTTGAAAAAATAACCATTGAAAATGTAAAAACCGGGGAACTCCGGGATCTGGCCATTGACGGCTGTTTTATCTGGGTGGGCATCAAGCCTAACGCTGATTTTCTGGGCGAGGCCGTCACCAG
>JAWOCW010000314.1:0-7252 GCA_046483615.1 Desulfosudaceae bacterium | reverse complement strand
CGCTCGTCGGCCGGCACCAGGCGAAGGCGGCCCTGCCGGCGGCGCACCCGCCGGACGACCAGTTCGCCCCGGGTCGCGGCCACCACCAGGCAGCCCTCGACCACCCGCAGCGACCGGTCCACTACCAGGATGTCCCCGGCGCGGATGCCCGCTTCCCGCAGGGCGTCGCCGGCCGCCCGCATGAAAAAGGTGGCCTGGGGGTGGTGGATGACCAGCCGGTTCAGGTCCAGCCGCTCTTCGGCAAAATCATCGGCCGGGGAAGGAAAACCGGTAAACACGGCTCCTGTTTCCCGGTTCTGGCCGTAATCCTGGTCGGTCATGGCAGTTCCCGGCAGATCCAGATCACCCGTCCGATGATCCGGGTGGTTCGGGCTTCGACCGGATCCAGGAACAGCGGGGCATAGGCCTGGTTGGCGCTGTGCAGCACCAGCCGGCGGGGGTGTTTTTCCACCCGCTTGACCACCACCGTGTCGTCGATGCCCACGGCGTAAATGCGGCCGGCGTAGATTTCGGTCTGGGACTGGTCGATCAGCACGGTGTCGCCCTCCTCGATAACCGGGGACATGCTGTCGCCGATGACATCCATCAGGACCATCTTGTCCGGCTTGCCCCGGCGGCGCAGCCAGTCCCGGTCAAAGGCGTGACCGGAGTCCACTTCCGGGCTGGTTTCAAAAGAACCACCGCCGGCGTGCAGCCGGGCTTTGACCCGGGGGACGCCGGTGATATTGCGTGGTACCGGCAGGACGGCTTCCGGTCGGCCTGTCGCCTGCTTCAGCCAGAACGGGTCAAGGTGGTATTGTTCGGCCAGGTTCAGTATCCAGGAGTCCGGCACAGAACCGTGCCGCTTGGCCTGGGTAACGGCGGAACGGTGAAGGCCGAGGCGATCGGCCAGGTCGGACTGGGAGCGGATGCCCAGGTGTGAAGTGATTTTTTCATAAAAAGCATTAAAGGAATTGATTGTCATTGGGGCTCCCGGCTGGTTATCCTGAATATTTTCGATTTGTTTATTTTTATAAACAAATCGAAAATTAAAATCAACAGATTTTTTTTGAGGTGGCAGAGTTTCTCAAAAAAAAATCAGCCCGCGGTGGGAATCCGCGGGCTGATTTTTCGGGGAAGGGATACACAGGTTAAAAATGGAGGTAAGATGCCGTTGTAGTCCCTTGCTTTTTATGATGCAATCCATGTGCCAGTTTTAGCCCGGATATTTCATGAAATATCCGGGCCAGGGTTTTTTAAAGGGATATTCCATTTTTTCATGTATTTCCAAATTGTTGTTCTGTTCATACCCGTCTGGCGGGCCACTTCGGCCTTATTCCATTCGTATTCATGGAGGAGGGCTGTCAGGGTCGCGGCGGTCAGTTTGCGGCTGGGTCCGCCGGGAGATGCGGCTGGCCGCGAAGGCTGTTCCGGTATTATGGGCTGGTGGTATTCAGCCATGCGGATTTCCACGGGAAGATCAAACACATTGATGGTGTCATTCTTCTGGCTGAGCACAAAAGCATGTTCAATGGCGTTTTCCAGTTCCCGAACATTGCCCGGCCATTGGTAATCCATCAGCAGCCGCATGGCGTCGGCTGACAAGCCCTGAATATCTTTGCCGGTCAGTTGGTTCTGCGCATCGATAAAATTGTGTGCCAGCAGGGGGATATCCTGCTTACGGGTTTTTAAGGGCGGAATCTGGATCGGGAATACCTTAAGTCGGTAATAAAGGTCTTCCCGGAACTCTCCTCTCTTAACCAGATCCAGAAGATTTTTATTGGTGGCAGTGATAATCCGGATATCAACTTTTATCTTTCGGGAGTCCCCCACCCGTTCCACCTCTCTTTGCTGCAGAACCCGCAGCAGCTTGACCTGGATAAAGGGACTGATTTCGGCCACTTCGTCCAGAAAGATGGTGCCGCCGTCGGCTTCTTCAAAGCGGCCGGCCCGGTCCCGGACGGCGCCGGTAAAAGCGCCCTTGACATGACCGAACAACTCGCTTTCCAGGAGAGACTCGGACAGGGCGCTGCAGTTGACCGTCACCAGGGGGCCGGCGGAGCGGGCGCAGTTGTGGTGGATGGCGCCGGCCACCAGTTCCTTGCCGGTACCGCTGTCCCCCTGGATGAGAATGGTGGCGTCGCTGGCAGCAGCCGCTTCCACGGCCGCGAATACTTTCTGCATGACTTCACTTTTGCCGATGATGTTGTTCAGGCGGTGGCGTTCCCCCAGTTTGCGGTCGGCCTCGGCCAGCTGCTGGCGGGTCCGTTTTAATTCGGTCAGGTCGGTGACGGTCTCGACCACGCCGATGACGGTACCATTTTCATCCCGGACCAGGCGGACGCTTTTCATGATGGGAACGTCATGGCCCTCCTTGTGCCGCATGAAACACTCCTGGGAGTCAATCCGGCCGTGCTCAAAAATTCCGCATTCGGAGAAATCAACCGGGCACTGGTTGCCGAAGCAGCGGTTGAATTTGAGCAGCTGGCACTTCTGGCCGACGGCTTCGCCGGGTTCATACCCGGAAATCCGCTGCATGGCCGGGTTCCAGGAAGTTATCCGGCCGTCCTGGTTCAGGGTAAAGACTCCGTCAGCCATGGATTCGAATAATTTGACGGCAAAAGAGGGGGTGATGTTGTTGCGGGGATCGGTCAGGACCATGATTGTTCTCCGAAAGTGTTGACAAAAAACGTTGCGTCAACGTTGTCGTCAACAGAATAACGGTTTCTGGATGGTGCTGTCAACGGAAAAGATCAATGGCAGGAACGGATCGTCTTTTGGCAGCGGACAAACCGGGACCGGGTGGAAATGGCAGCCGGCACCCGATCAGCACCTTCATCCAGCCGGACCACGAGGCATTGGCATGTTTGTTGCTCCCATCTGGTTTTGTTCCTTCCTTGAAAATTTCCGCCGATATCCCCGGCAGGGGAATATGCATGTCAATTTTCAAATTAAGGAGATGCTCATGCCAAGTTTTGTGATTCAGGAAAAATGTGATGGGTGCAAGGGAGGGGAGGTGACTGCCTGCCAGTACATCTGCCCCAATGACCTGATGGTTCTGGATGAAGACCTGATGAAGGCCTATAACATGGAACCGGACATGTGCTGGGAATGTTACAACTGCGTCAAGATATGTCCGACCCAGGCCATTGAAGTGCGGGGGTACGCTGATTTCTGTCCCCTTGGCGCCAGCTGTATGCCCATGCGGGGCAGTGAGGACATTATGTGGACCGTCAAGTTCCGCGGGGGGACGATCAAGCGCTTCAAATTCCCCATCCGCACCGTACCCGAAGGCACGGTTTCCCCGGACGGCGGGTTCGGAGAAGGCCAGGGCAGTCTGGATGATCAGCTGCTGTTTACCGAGCCGGACTCGTTAAAAGCGGATCAATTGTGGACGCTGCCCCGATAAAACCGGGGAAGCAGTCGGTTTGACCACTTGGGAACAAAGGGGGATGGAGACATGAAAGAATTCGAGATCGAAGAAATTACAACGGATATATTGATCGTCGGGCCCGGCATGGCCGGTTCCGGGGCCTGTGTCGAGGCTGCGCATTGGGCCCGAAAAAACAATCTCACGGTCACCGTGGTGGATAAGGCGGCCATGGAACGCAGCGGCGCCGTGGCCATGGGCCTGTCCGCCATCAACCAGTACCAGGGGGAGAACACCCCCACCGATTACCTCAGTTATGTGCGGCAGGACCTGATGGGCCTGTGCCGGGATGATCTGGTCATGGATATTTCCCGCCACGTCAACGGTTCGGTCCACCTGTTTGAAAAGTACGGCCTGCCCCTGTGGAAGGATGCCGAAGGCAATTACGTGCACGAGGGCCGCTGGCAGCTGATGATCAACGGGGAGTCCTACAAGGCCATCGTGGCCGAGGCCGCCAAAACGGCCGTGGGCGAAGACAATATCTATGAGCGGGTGTTCATCGTCAAGCTGCTGGTGGACAAAAACGACAAAAACCGCGTCTGCGGGGCGGTCGGCTTCAGTGTCCGGGATCGCAAGATTTACGTGTTTCACTGCAATGCCTGCCTGGTCACGGCCGGCGGAGCGGTGCACGTGTTCCGGCCCCGCTCCACCGGTGAGGGGCTGGGGCGGGCCTGGTATCCGCCCTGGAATGCCGGTTCCAGCTCCTACCTGACCACCACGGCCGGGGCGGAGATGAGTTCCCAGGAAGTGGTCTTTATCCCCGGTCGGTTCAAGGACGGATACGGCCCGGTCGGGGCCTGGTTCCTGCTGTTCAAGGCCACGGCCACTTCCGCCTCGGGTGTCAATTACATGGGCGAGGGCTTGAAGGAGGGCGGTGAGCTGCACAACTGGCCGCCGTACGGGGAGGTCAAGCCCATTCCCACCTGCCTGCGGAATCATCTGATGATGCAGAAGATGTACAGCGGCGACGGTCCCATCCTGATTCACACCGACAAGGCCATTGCCCGGCTGGCCGAGGAGGCACCGGATGACAAGGCCTATAAGAAAGAGCTGAAAAAGCTGGAAGCCGAAGCCTGGGAGGATTTTCTGGATATGACCATCAGCCAGGCGGTGCTGTGGGCCTCCAAGGATGTTTTTCCGGAAGAAGGCCCCTCGGAGATCATGCCCTCGGAACCCTATTTCATCGGGTCCCACTCCGGCGCCTCCGGGGCCTGGACCAGCGGGCCGGAAGACCTGCAGACCGACCAATCCCGGTCGGAATATTTCTGGGGCTACAACCGCATGACCACGGTCAAGGGGCTGTTCTCGGCCGGGGACGGGGTGGGCAACTCCAGTCATAAATTCTCTTCCGGTTCCTTTACTGAAGGCCGCATCGCCGGCAAGACGGCGGTGAAGTTCTGCGTGGACAATCCGGATAAGCCGGAAGCGGACCCGGCCGCCATTGACAGAATCAAGCAGGCCATCACCCTTCCGTTGGAAAATTATGAGAAAAACTGCGCCTATACCACCCTGGGCGCGGCCAAAAAGCGGTATGACCTGCCGGTGGAAGAGGTCAATCCCAATTACATTACCCCCAAGATGGCCATGTTCCGGTTGAACAAGATCATGGATGAATATGTGGGCGGCTGGGGGGCCCAGTACAATTGTTCGGCCATGACCCTGAACATTGCCCTGGAGGAGCTCCAGCGTCTTAAGCAGGATCTGTCCCAACTGGCCGCCCGCAACCTGCATGAACTGATGCGCTGCTGGGAAAACATCCACCGGGTTCAGATCGCCGAAGCCCATACCCGGCACAAGCTGTTCCGGGAAGAAACCCGCTGGCCCGGCTATTATTACCGGACGGATTTTGCCCACATGGATGAAGACCAGTGGGGCCATGTTTTCGTCAATTCCGTTTATGACGAAGAAAAGGATGAATTTAAAATGTTTACCCGGGAAAAGTTCAGCCTGGTGGATATCAAGGAAGTGGTCGGGATGTGATCGGGGGCCGATCATTGCCGGCATGAATGGCCGGGTTTTTGCATAGAAGTGTTGTACGCGATGCTCTGTATGCCATACACAGACATCCTCCTTGGACAGCCACATGAGTTTGCCCGCTCATGTGGCTGTTTCCTTCAAATGGCACCAGGAAAAGAGACATGACCAACCCGGCAACCCGATCTGAGCAGCAGGGATATCAGGACGGTCTCAGATTTGTGCAGGAGGAGGCCGATTATGACGAGTTGGCGGCCATTGCCCGGGAAGGGACCATTCCGCCGGGCTGGGATATCTTCCGGGCGGAAATCCGCAACCGTTATCTGGGTCGATCCTGGTTTGATTTTTCCGCCTATGCCCAAGGGTTTGGCCGGGCCTGCCGGAAAATTTTCGAGCTGCTTTGAACCGGGGATCCGGTTGCAGGAGAAATAAAGCAGCTATAGTTGAAGAAAACGCATGAAATATCCGGAACAGCAGCCGGGAGAAAAGCGCATGACCGTTTCCCAAGCACCTCTCTGTCCCCACTGCCGTCAGCAGATGGCCAAGTGGCGGGTACCGCCCGGGGCCAACTGGCCCGATGAATTCTTTTATGTCTGTTTTAATGACCAGTGCCCCTACTTTGTTCAGGGGTGGCAGGTCTTGTGGGAGCAGCAGCAGACCCACGCCTCCTACCGCTGCCGGCTGGATCCGGATTCGGGGAAATTTGTTCCCCTGCCGGTGTGGTCATCCCAGGCCTTGAAAGAGAACATCATTTCTTAGCCCGGATATTTCATGAAATATTCGGGCCAGTGATGGTTCAGGTCACGCCCAAAGCCTCTTTTCTGGCGGCCATGACCGACGGTCTGACGTGCAGGGTATGCTGACCGATCAGCCCGTATTCCAGCCATTTCATGGCAAACCGGAACAGGGCCGTATCATCCTCTTTTATTTCCGATACTTCATCAGGATTAATGGCAAACTGATCCAGAAAACTGCTTTCAAAAACAAAGCGGCGAAAGCGATCCAGATCATAACTGGCCATGTAGACCATCTGGCGGACGGTATCATTTTCCAGGGGATGATCCGTCAGCCAGGGGTGATCGGTAATCTTTTTAAAAGGTGTTTCCATGGCCTGGTATTCCGGAACGCCCTGTTCCTCCAGCCATTGCCGCACCGTGCCCGTCCGGTGCCTGTCCAGGCCGTGGCAGAAAGGCACATCCATGATGGAATAGTATTGTTTGCCCGCTTTTTCGGTGATCGGGCTGCTTTCCGGCTGAAGAGGGTAAACGCGGCAGGCCCAGGGCCGGTCCGGATACAGGGAGCATCCTGCCGGTGTCACAAAGGGGCAGCTTTTCTGCGCGTCATCGTTCATTTTCAAGGCCACCAGGGGCACCCCTTTTTTGCCGATCATGGTCACGGTGAAGCGCGGCAGGAATTCGTCCGAAGGCATGGCCAGGGCGTTTTTCAGGCGCAGGATGTCGTAGGGCGTGAGAAAAATGGTAATATTCCGGCAGCACCGGGTAAAACAGTCCAGCTCCGGGTGACAGGTAAAGCCGAAAGAATCTGACGGGGTCAGGACGGTCAGGCCCTGGCCGTGGGGCGTGGCGTCTGTATTCATCATTGTTGATCCTCGGGGTATCCCCCTTTTATGTTTTGGATGAATTCTGGCTAACAGTGTTGCCGAAAACGTTGTTTCAACGTTTTCGGCAACACTGCCAGCGACAGGAATTCCTCCTGGGCTCGCCCCCCGGGCATGAAAAAATCCCCGTCAACAGGGAGGCGGCCATGGGGAATGACCGGCTGGCGGGGATTTTTTTTCTGGTCGGCGGCATCAATGACAACAGCCGCCGACAACGGGGCAGGGCGTCGCCCCCGGGTTAATTACCCAGG
>JAWOCW010000299.1:0-12445 GCA_046483615.1 Desulfosudaceae bacterium | reverse complement strand
CCCTTTTTTGACGGCTGGTCCCTGGACTGCTGGTTTATACCGGACGCCGAAGAGGCTCTCCCCCTGCTGCCGTCCAAAATGGACCAGGCCGAACAGCGACAGCAGGTTAACCATAAGCTCCAGGTCACCACCCGTCTTGTCAACACCGCCGCTGAACTGGTCAGCCGGGTTTGGGTAGACCGGAACGAGTCAGGACCGGCCCTGTTTATCGAAGTTGAGGCCACGGCCCGGCAACCCGGGCTGCTGGTCCTCTCCGTCCGCCCTTATAACCCGGAAGGGATTAATTTTATTGAAAAAATAAAAACCACTCCCGATCGTTCCGGCCTGCTGATAAACGGTAACACCTCGCTTTATTTTGACCGGCCGCCGGCTAAAACGGTTTTTTCCGATTACACCGAAGGCGATGTTTACCACCAGCTGGATCAACCCCACGCTGACACCGCCATCAAGTGCCCGGTCGGCCTGGCAACGGCCGCGGCCCTGTTTCCCGTTACTGAAACCGATCAGCCGCTTAACCTTGGCATGCGCCTGCCGCTTCGGGAGGCGCCCCCGGAAGCGATACCGTCCCCGCCCCGCGAATCTCTCACCTGGGAAGAAGCCGCCGCCTCGGCCCCGGTGCTGCGAATCCCGGATGCCAAGATAAGTTCATTGTATGATACGGCTTTAAACACCCTCTTACTGCTGTCGGCCAACGATGTTGTGCCCGGTCCCTTTACCTACAAACGCTTCTGGTTCCGGGACGCCTGCTTCATGATGAACGCCCTTTTGACGGCGGGATATACCGACCGTTGCCGCAGACTGATGGAATCTTTTCTGATCCGGCAAAAAACCACCGGATATTTCCAATCCCAGGAAGGGGAATGGGATTCCAATGGCCAGGTGCTGTGGATAGTGGACCGATTTCAACGCTTGACCCGCCGATCCCTGGATGAAAAATGGCTGAAAGCCATAAAAAAGGGCGCCCAGTGGATCATCCGTAAACGTCTGCCGGCGCATTCCGGCCAACCTCATGCCGGTCTGCTGCCGGCCGGTTTCAGCGCCGAACACCTCGGCCCCAATGACTACTATTACTGGGACGATTTCTGGGGAGTGGCCGGATTGCGAGCGGCGGCGGCCATCATGGAACGGGCCGGGGATAAACGACAACAGCACCGGTTCCAGGAGGCAGCCGACGATTTCCAGGCGGCCATAGACAAAAGCATTGCCGATATCCCGGAAAAAAGAAAAAACGGCGCCATTCCCGCTTCTCCCTACCGAAGAATGGATGCCGGAGCGGTTGGCTCCCTGGTGGCCGACTACCCCCTGGATATGTATCCTCCCGGCCACCCCCAAATAATGAACACGGTTGAAATCATGATGGAACGATGCTTTCATCAGGGCGGTTTCTTTCAGGACATGATCCATTCCGGGATCAACCCTTACCTGACTCTTTGCATCGCCCAAAGCCTGCTCAGAAACAATGATCTGCGGTTTAAGGAACTGATCAAAACCGTGGCCGGCCTGGCCTCGCCCACCGGACACTGGCCGGAAGCGGTCCATCCCCTGACCGGCGGCGGTTGCATGGGAGACGGTCAACACGGCTGGGCGGCCGCGGAATGGTTCATGATGATCCGCAACAGTTTTGTCCGGGAGGCGGGCCATAAGCTGATCCTCGGTTCCGGAATCTGGCCGGAATGGTGGCAGCAATCATCCCCCATCCGATTTGGTCCCACCCTGACACCGGCCGGCCCGATCAGCCTGGAATTTGAAAAAACAGAGGATCGCCTGACATTAACGGTTAACCTGTCCCGGTCGGAGAGTCCCCCGGCACTGCTGGCGGCAGTTCCGGGTTTCACCCCGGCAGAAATCAAGGATCCCTCGCAGCCCATAACTTTAAACCGGGAATAGTCCCGGACCAACCTGGGGGCCACCGACATGAACATCTGCATGTTTACCAACACCTATCTGCCGCACGTGGGCGGCGTGGCCAATTCCGTGGCCACCCTGGCGGCTGACCTTACCAGAAACGAGCACCGGGTGCTGATTATCGCTCCTGAATACCCGGGCCGGGAAGTCAGCCAGGAGGACGTGGAAGTGTTCCGCGTGGCCGCCATTCAGAACTTCAACGGCAGTGACTTCTCTGTCCGGCTCCCGTTCACCTTTAACCTGAAAAACCGCATCGACCAGTTTGCCCCGGATATCATCCATAGTCATCATCCCTTTCTGCTGGGCGATTCCGCCCTGCGGGCGGCCAGTCAACTGGAGATACCGATCGTCTTTACGCATCACACCCTGTACGAGCAATACACCCATTACGTGCCCCTGAATTCCAAACCGATGCGGCAATTTGTGATCAACTTGTCCACCAGTTACGCCAACCTGTGTAATCGCGTCATCGCGCCCAGCCGGAGCGTGGCTGATCTGATCAAGGAGCGGGGAGTGAAACGGCCCGTCACGGCAATCCCTACCGGAGTTGACCTTGACTTTTACCGCTCCGGTGATGGCCCCTCCTTCCGGGAAAAAATGGGCATCGCCGCGGATCATTTTGTGCTGGGCCACCTGGGGCGTCTGGCCGCGGAAAAAAACCTGGACTACCTGGCCGGGGCCGTAGCCCAATCTCTGTTGCGGGACCGGCAAGCCGTGTTCCTGGTAATAGGCGATGGCCCTGCCGCCGACACCATGACAAGCCTGTTCCGGGAAAAAGGCCTGGACGACCGCGTCTTTTTCGCCGGAAAACAGACCGGGCCGGCGGTCAGTGACGCTTACAACGCCATGGACCTGTTCGTTTTCAGCTCCCAGTCCGAAACCCAGGGAATGGTTCTGGCTGAAGCCATGGCCGCCGGCCTGCCGGTGGTGGCCCTGGACGGGCCGGGCGTCCGGGAAGTTCTTTCGGACAAGAACAACGGACGCCTGCTGCCGGAAAACGCTCCGCCGGACGCTTTCGCCGACGCCATTAAAGATTTCACCGACCACACCACCCGGGAAGACTACTCCCGGCAGGCCCTGGAAACGGCCCGGCTCTTTTCCCGGCAGCACTGTGCCAACCTGGTAACCGACTTATACCAGTCCGCCATTGACCATTATTCCGGTGGTCAATACCGAAGCGATGATGATATGATCTCCTGGAACACCCTGCTGCGCTCCATCAAGACGGAATGGGACCTGTTATCCCAGAAAACCGAAGCCGTTATCGAGGCTTTCAAGCCTGATTCAACATAATTGTCTCTTCTTATCCTCCTCTCTCCGACCCGGCTTATCCCGGATATTTCATGAAATAGCCCGGTTCACCTCCTTTGCTGAAAAAGTAAAAAAAATCGACCGGCCATCTTGACATGGCCGGCATGATAATTATTTTATTAACAGATAAAGGGTATAACTACCTGAAATTTACCTTTATTCATTTTTCTCTTGGGCAAGGGAGGTGAGTAAAATGACAAGTCTTATACCCTGGCGGAAGAAAAGGAATTCTGAAGTAAGAAACGCGGACAATGGTCTGCCGTTCTGGCAGGATCGTTTTTTTACCGATCCATTTTCCCGGCTTTCTGATCTTGTTTCCAACAACTCCTCATGGTGGCCGGCTACGGACATCCGGGAGGGGAAGAATAAGATCACGGTTGAAGCCGAACTCCCGGGAATGGACAAAGACGACCTGGATGTATCCATTAACGGACGTCGCTTGAATATAAAAGGTGAAAAAAGTCACGAAAACGAGACCACCGAAAAAGGCCTTTACCGGCAGGAAAGATCTTACGGTTATTTCAATCGAACGGTGGAACTGCCGGCCGAGGTGGACGAATCTTCGATCACGGCCACCTATAAAAAAGGTGTTCTGAAGGTGGAAATGAAGAAGACCAAAGAAGAACAGGAACGGGCCATTCCCGTTAAAACCGGCGGCAAATAGGAGGAAGCAGCAGACGGGTAAAATTAGAAGGGATTGATATAAAAATCTGCTTCTGAAAAACAACAAATAACAAAAATGAAAGGGGGTAATACCATGATTACCAGAAATTTTTGGGATTTTCCCGGTGTTCGCTGGAGTACCCAGTTTGACGAAATCGATCGCATGCGACGCGGGCTTGACAATCTCGTCAACAACCTGCGGGGCGTGCCTTACCGTAGCGCCGGCCCCGGCGTGTTTCCGCTGGTAAACCTGACGGAAAACGCGGATAATTATTTCCTGAGGGCGGAACTGCCGGGTGTGCCCGCGGAAAATCTTGATATTCAAAGCGCTCATAACAATATTACCATTACCGGAGAAAGGAAACTGCCTGAAGAAGACCGGAACGCCCGGTACCATCGCCGGGAGAGGGAGGCCGGTCAGTTTTCCCGGGCCATCAAACTGCCCGGTGAAATCGACCATGACAAAATTGAAGCCACCCTGAATAATGGAGTCCTGACCGTTACCATTCCCAAGGCGGAAACGGCCAAGCCGAAACAGATTAAGATTAAATAGGCTCCATTAATTATGCTTTGAACTCTGAAAAGGAGGCGATAATCATGACACACCATAATAAGGATATTCAGGTCAAAGAAAAACAGAACCTGGCCAATCCGGAGCAGACGGCCGCGGGCCCCTTTTTCACGCCGGCGGTGGATATTGCGGAAACCGACCAGGCTATCACCCTCATGGCCGATATGCCCGGAGTCAGTAACGACAACCTCAATATTGATCTCAGGGACGATGTCCTGACCCTGTCGGGTGACATCGCTCCTTTTGAGAATAAAGACGAAGAAGACCTGGTCATTGAATATGAAGTCGGCCGATATTTTCGGCAGTTTACCCTCTCCAATATCATTGACCAGGACAAGATTGAGGCTTCTTTAACTGACGGGGTCTTGCAGCTTAAACTGCCCAAAGCGGAAAAAGCCCAGCCCCGGAAAATTGAGATTAAATCATGATAAAATGAATCCGACAAAAGACGGCTGACCCGGATATTAGCCGGATATTAGCCCGGATATTAACCCGGGTATTAGCTCCCATATCCGGGTCATAAAATACTTTTCCGATGAAAAGCAAGCCGTCACCTGCTGATAAATTATCAGGAAAATGAGACACAAGGACTATTATGCCATACTGGGAGTTCCGAGGACAGCCGACAAAACCCGCATCAAAAAAGCCTATCGCCGGCTGTCCAAGCAGGTGCATCCGGATAAGTCCGGCACCCGGCAGGGCCGCGATCAATTCCTTGATGCCAAGGAAGCCTACGATACCTTGACAGATGATACCCATCGTCAACAATATGACCGATATCTGCAATCACAGGACCGGCCCCCAAAGGCCTCTGACATACCGGCGCGAAAAACCAATCCCGCGGGCCGCCGCCGGACCGGACCGGTTCACCGGCGCGCCCCGGTCGAGGACCTGATACCGCCCGACCCTGTTTTTTCTGGACGTCGCTCCGCCGGTCGTGGCGCCCGCCCCCATTCAAGGGCCGCCCCTGTTATCACCCCGGCCACCATCAACCTCTCCCCCGCCGAGGCGCGTCATGGCCTGACTGTGTCCCTGAGGCTGTCCCGGACCAGTCCCTGCCCGGTTTGCGCCGGTGATTTCTTCCCGGCGCCGTCCCTGTGCCCGGTTTGCGGAGGCCGGGGCTACCGCCGGGCGGAAGAGCCCATCCGGCTGCGCGTCCCGGCCGGGGTCTACCACGGTCAGACGTTTCAAATCCCGCTTCACCAGGCCGATCTGCCCGGTCATCTATTAGAGCTGACCATCAGGATTGCATAATACTTTCAATTCAGATATTACCAGGCCATGAAAACAATTCTGTTAATCGGGTGCGCTCTGGGTCTGTTCCGGACTCCCTGCCTGGCGGCGGACTCAGGCCAGGAAAAGATTCAGTCCCAAGCCACGGAATACGTTATTCTGCTGCACGGCCTGGCCCGGACATCCCGCTCCATGGCAAAAATGGAGCAACACCTCCGGGAAAAAGGATTCGGAGTGGTCAACGCCGGGTATCCCTCCCGGGAAAAACCTGTTGAAGAACTGGCGGAAACCGCCATCCCCAAAGCCTTGCGCCAATGCCGCCTGAAAAATGCCGCCAGGATTCACTTTGTCACCCATTCTCTGGGCGGCATCCTGGTCCGGTACTACCTGAATCACCATACTATCAACAACCTGGGCCGGGTGGTCATGCTCAGCCCTCCTAACCAGGGCAGTGAACTGGCCGATAAACTGGGCGGGCTTTTTTTATATAAGTGGCTGAATGGTCCGGCTGGCCAACAACTCGGAACCGGCCGCTCCGATCTGCCTTCAAAACTGGGGCCGGTAGATTTCGACCTGGGCGTTATTACCGGAGACCGCTCCGTGAACCTGATTTTATCACGGCTTATCCCGGGCCAAGATGACGGCAAGGTCTCCGTTAAAAAGGCGCCGGTGGACGGTCAGAGTGATTTTATGATCATCCCCGCCAGCCATCCTTTTATAATGAAAAATCAGCAGGCCATGGCCCAGTCCGTCTACTTTCTGAAAAACGGCCGCTTCGACCGCTCGGCAAATCCCTGATAACCTGCCGCCTCATCTTGATAAAACCTGAACAATAACGAGCTTGACGGCTTCGGCGGGGACCAGGACGGCCTTTTGATAAAAAAACTGGAAAGTAAAAGGTGACAATCTTTAATTTTTTTGTTACAATTATAATTTATTATAGATTAATTGAACAATACTTATCCGGACTTATCCGGCAAAAAGGTTAAACCACCATAACCGGCACCAAGCATCTGAAAATAAATCTATCAAACCAGGATGTTGCCGGACATGGTTATATTTTTTTTCAACCCGGCTATACTGGACTGACCATGTTTCCGGTGTAAAAATTTTATCGGAAGCAGTCATCATACACAGTTAAATGAAGAGAAAAGATCAAAAAATGCTGAAAACGGCCGACCCGTCCAGGGATAATAATGACAATCAGGATCTGATGAAAATGAAGGAGCTGTCTGATGCCACCGGTGTTAACAGCGCCACCATCAGATATTACATCAATCAGGGCCTCCTGCCCAGGCCGTACAAAACCCACAAAAACATGGCTTACTATGATAGAAATTATATCGACCTGATTGGCCTCATAAAAAAACTTCAAAAAGAGTATTTTTTACCGCTTGAAATTATCAAAGAGAAAATAAATGAGCTGGGCCACAAAAAGGCGCCCTACATGGTTCAGGAGATAATTGACAGGCTGACCCGGGAAAAACACATACCTCAACTCCCCGATTCGCAGGACAGCCTCGATAAAAAGGCCATTACCAGAGAAGAATTGCTGGAGATGACCAGCCTGTCTGAAGAAGATTTTGAAGCTGCCCTGGAAGTCGGTTTTATTGCCATTAACGACGAAGGCCTGATTGACGGACAATATATTGAAATAGGCATGATTCTGTCAGAGCTCAGGAAACACCTCTCGCCGGAAAAAGGCTTTGACATTGATTTTTTCACCATGCACCTGAAGACTCTGGATGAACTGGCCAGCAAAGAAGTCGATGTTTTTCTTGAGAACATCAGCGACAGCAAAAACGAAACATCCCTTAATAACATCAACGACTTTGCCCGCAAGTCGATTAATCTTTTCTACAAACTGGCCCCGATCATTCATCAGCGGCTGCTGGCCAAGAAGATTAAAGAATCGCTCAACTTCTGACATTTTTGCAAAAAGTTCAAACCGGTAAATTTTATTTCCCTTTGGCGCAGAATCGTTGCCAGCCCATCAGGGCGGCAGCCCCGGCAATGGTGGTTCCGTAAAAAATAACCGGCTTGCCCGGGACCAAAAAAGAGCCGATGGTACCGTTCACCAGGGTGGTGCCGGTGACCAGCAGTAAATCCGCCTGATCTATCGCCTCCTGCAGCGCTTCCGGCCCCTCCACCAAGGCGCCACGCTTGTGCTGACCGATATTATCCGGATCCAGATCCAGAATCCGGTAAGAAAAGTCCGCCGCCAGGCGCTCCACCATGGTGGGCTGAAATCCAATCTGGGTGATCCGGGCTTCTCCATAGGTCTGTCTGATATACTCGGCCAGCTCACCGGCACAGGCCTCCGGTTCCTGATCGTGACAGTGAATCGTCTGGCCGGTCTGCTCCAAATAGCGCGTGACCGCGTTAATGGTGGCCACAAAAAGCGCCCGGCGGTAGTTATTGGTCAGGGACATATTCAGAATGTTTCGCAAAGTTCCCTGATAATCCCCATACCGATCTGAAAAAGCCTGGCCCACCGCCCCCATAAAATCAGCCTGCATCAATCTCTCTTTGCCCTGCTGCAGGGGAAAGTCATCGGCCTCGGGATCACCAATGGCCTCGGCCGTGGTCAGCGCCCGGGCCTTGATCTCAACATCCCGATCCATCAGATCATGCTGCCGGCACTGCTCTTGAAAACGATCCCGCAATTCCTGGTAAATGATCTCGGTCATAAAGACTACCTCCACGTTCCCCAATAAACATCCATATCAGCCTTAACCCGGAATATTTCAGGAAATATCCGGGTTAACCCGAGTCAGCTGGCATCAGCCTCATCCTCCCCCAGGCCCTCCTTTTTTTTCCCGAAAATCGCCGCTCCCCAGATACTCAGCTCATACAGGGCCATCAAGGGCACCGATAGCATGATCTGGGTCACCACGTCCGGCGGCGTAATAAGGGCGGAACCGGCAAAAAAAATCAGGATGGCGTACTTGCGATTCTTTTTTAAAAAATCGACGCTGACAAAACCGAACCGGGCGAAAAAAACAATCACCAGCGGCATTTCAAAAGCCAGGCCGAAGGCCAGCAATAACTTGGAGGCAAAACCGAGGTACTCCTTCATGGACGGCAGCGGGCGGATGGTGTCGGTGGCAAACCCCAGAAAAAACCTGAACCCGTAGGGGAATACCAGAAAATAAGCGAACAGGGCGCCGGCAGCGAAAAAGATCAGAGATATGAAAACCAGCGGCAGGATGACTTTACGCTCTTTTTGATACAACCCCGGCGCCACGAACATCCAGAACTGGTAAAAAATAACCGGCAGGGCAAACAGGATACCGGCCAGCAGCGAAATTTTGAGATAGGTGAAAAAGGCTTCCGGTAACCCGGTAAAAATAAGGTTATCCTGAGAGTCCATCACTTTAACCAGGGGATCGATCAGGATTACGAAAAGCCTCTCCTTAAAGAAATAGGCAATCCCGAACCCGATGGCCACGGCGATAAAAGACCGGACCACCCGCTTTCGCAACTCTTCCAGATGGTCGATCAGGGATAACTTTTCGGCATCTTCTCCGGTTTCTTCTTCGGTCTCTCCCGGGGTCTCTTCTTTGGTCTCTTCTGCGGTCATAATCCTTGTCATCCGGTAGTTAAGGGATCATCCGGCTGGTTTATCCGGCTGGTTCGGTTCCGGCGCGGAATCATCGGCCGATTTTTCCGGGGTAACCGTTTCCTGCTCGGATTTTTCTTCAGGGGCGGCGGGGGTTTCGGCCTTATCATGCCAGTCCGTAGTTCCCGAGGCTGCCCGGGAGGAAGCGCCCTCTTTGACCGACTCCACCTCCTCTTTAACTTCCTGGAAGGGCTTCTTAAAATTATCGTCAAAATTAATGGCGCGATTCATTTCCCCGGTCGCTTTTTTAAATTCGCCCATGGCCTTTCCCAGGGAACGGGCCATCTCCGGGAGTTTCCGGGGGCCGACCACCACCAGCGCTACCACCAGAATTAAAATCAGCTCCGGCATGCCAATACCAAACATAATCTGATACTCCTGATCAGGGCAGCAAAATCAACAGCACCATATCCGTTCAAACTTCAGGCGGCCTGAATTTTCTGAGGATACAGCGCCACTTTTGCTGTTATTTATTAAACTGAAACCGGCCGCTCTTCCCGCCTGTCTTTTCAACCAGATGTATATCTGAAATAATCATGGCCTTATCATAAGACTTGCACATATCGTAAACGGTAATGGCGGCCACGGACACGGCCGTAATCGCTTCCATCTCAACCCCGGTTTTGCCCCTTGTTTCCGCCCGGGCTTCGATCCGAAGCAGTTGTTTATCCCGGTCGGGAAAAAAATCAACCGCCACGTGGGTCAGATTCAGGGGATGACACATGGGGACCAGCTCGGCTGTGCGCTTGGCTCCCATGATACCGGCTACCCGGGCGGTTTCCAGGACATTGCCCTTTTTGACATTCCTGTTTTCCAGGGTTTCAAACAACTCGCGGCTCATGCTGACAGCGCCGGTGGCCACGGCCACCCGGTGAGTGTCCTCTTTATCGGTCACGTCCACCATGCGGGACTGGCCTTTTTCATCAATATGGGTGAACTCAGACATTTCCTGCTCCCCGGCCCGGATATTTCATGACATATCCGGGCTATAACGCCGGCGGAAAAAGTATCTCGCTGTTTAACAATTGAACCTCGATCCTCTCCCCCTGTTCCAATCGCCGGCAGCCCTGCGGCAGCCTGACCAGGGCGTTTTTGGAGGCCATGGCCTGCAAACGGCTTTTCTGTTTCAAGGGCCTGACCAGAAATTCGTCCTCCTCCCGGCTGACCCTGGCGTGAACAAACTGGGTCCACCCGGCATTACCGGTCACCTCAGCCCGCAAAGTCGCCCGGATAACCGGAAAAGGACGGCGGCTTTCCCCGCTCATGCGCAGAAGGCCGGGAAGCGCTATCTGCAGAAAAGCCATTTCATTGGACGGCGGGCCGCCCGGCAGGCAGAAAAAAGGTTTGTCTTCCAGAAAGCCGAAAGCCACCGCCTTACCGGGCCCCATCTTGACGCGATGGTAAAGGCCCCGCCAGTTCAGCGCCTCCAGCACCTCCAGCATCAAATCCTTTTCGCTTCCCCAGATGCCGCCGCTGGAAATAAAGGCGTCGACCCGGTTCAACTCCTGCCTGATTACCGCCATGGTATCATCTTTATTGTCACCGGAAAAGACCACCCGGGAAGGAATATTGAATTGCTTCAGCCAGGCGCAGATGCCGGTGATGTTACTGGCGTATAATTTACCTTCCGGCAGCGGTCGTCCGGGAGCCACCACTTCGTCTCCGGTTGCCAGGACGCAAACCCGGGGCACCCGGTAAACGCGGGCCCCATCCAGGCCGGCCGTGGCCAGCAACCCCACCAGGGCCGGAGAAATTCTTTCCAGAGCACCGGCGACAACATCCCCCGGCCGGATATCAGAGCCCTTTTCCAGGATATTGCGGCCTCTTTCCGCCGTATTATAGCATAGCAGGCGGCCCTCCCGCCAGTCGGTAAACTCCTCCGAAAGAACCGCGTCAGCACCATCCGGCACCCGCGCGCCGGTGGTTATCCTGACTGTCCGGCCCGGGGATACTGAGGCCTCGGACAAGCAACCCGCGTTGACCTCCCCGGCCAGCTCAAGCTGAACCGGGGTGTCCGGAGACGCTCCGGCCACGTCATCGGCCCGAACGGCATAACCGTCCTTCAGGGAAGCATTGACCGAGGGACTGTCTACCCTGGCCACCAGTTCATCGGTCAGCACCCTGCCGGTCAACTGATCCAGCGGTAAAAATTCCGCCTCTCCCGGAGAGATATGGGACAAGGTCAAAGCCAGGGCGGCTTCAAAATCAAGCGATTTTTCCATATTAATTCCGCATTTTAATACTCAAAGGTTGACATCATAACACGAACATATTAAAAGTAAAAAGTAAAACTTCTAATTTTGGGAACAGATTATTCTGACAACTCCGGCCCTTCAGACCGGACCAGAAGTTGTTTATAGCTGACCCGACCAGGCCCTGAAATATCCGGGCAAAGGAACCGCTTATGAGTATACCGATAATCTGGGATCATTTAAAAGATAAAAAAACACCACCCCCGGGTATGATCCCCGGCCCCCTTTTCAAGCTGCTGGGCCAAGCCTCCAGCCTGCGGGGAAAAGTCCAGAAACTGTCCAGCCTGGAGCGGTCCATCTGCGCTATCTGCCACCAGGAGCCGGACCGGGTGCCGGTTTCACCGATACTCTGCTCCGGCGCCCGCCAGATTTCCGGGATCACCTTTCCGGATTACGCCCTGAACGCCGATAAGGCCGCCCGGGTTTTTCTGGACGGGTTTGAATTCGTCGGGGGCGACGCCGTGGTACTGCTGCTGGATCTGTCGGTGGAAGCCGCCGATTTCGGACAGGCCATGGAATATCCCCTCAACTCCACCCCCATGCCGGATTACCGTAATCCCCTGCTGCGGGACCACCAGGATTACCGGCAGCTCCGAAAAATCGAGCTGAAAGACGCTCCCCGCATGCTGGAATTCGTGCGGCTGTGCCGCATCATGGCCGACACCGTCGGCTGGCGCTCCATCGTTTCGGGCTTCGTGTTCAGTCCCCTGGGAATCCTGGCCATGCTGCGCGGCGCGGAGAACCTGTTCAAGGATTGCCGGCGATACCCCCGGGAGGTAATGGCCGCCTCCGAGACCATCACCGGCGTCTTGCTGGAGTTCGTCCAGGCCCAGTGCCGGGCCGGCGTGCCGGCCATCGCCATAGATACTCTCTTTGCCTCCAAAAGCG
>JAWOCW010000248.1:0-6412 GCA_046483615.1 Desulfosudaceae bacterium | reverse complement strand
CACCCCCTTTAAGGCGGCGAAAAAGGCGTCTGAAGCGTCCAGAACCTCGATGTCAACGCCCATTTTTTTAAAATCCGCGGCCACCCGCTCTGGTTCGGCTTCCCGCATGAGGCCGTTATCTATGAAAAATGTTTTAAGCCTGTCGCCCAGGGCCCGGTGCCCCAGGGCGGTGACCACCGAGGAATCCACCCCGCCCGACAGGGCGTTGATGGCCGGCCCGTCGCCCACGGCGGCCTGAATATCCCGGATCTTGTCGGCGATAAATTGTTCCGCGTTCATATTTTCCGCTTTTATTTCTCTGACTTCAGCCATGGCGCCATCCTTTTCCCGCAGCAGTATCGTTGAAAACTTCATGAATTTAAATATTTCCATCTTAGCATAACCGGCCACGGCCCGCATCAAAAAAAACGCTTCCATTGTGACCGGAGCGCACAGTTTAACCTCCGTGGCTGGCGAGTTCAGAGGCAGTTAGCCCGGATATTTCATGAAATTTTTGACAAATACTGCTTTGTTTTATTATTTCAAAATATTGTATTCTTTTTGCCCTGCTTCTAAAATTAATCAACTCGTGAAATTTCCGGGCTAAAAATCAATAAACCTGGTTTTGCTGGTTGTGTTCCGGTTAACAATAAAGTATACATTAAATTATACATAAATTTTCCGCGTTGTCATTCCGGCCCCGGTCTTCGTCGGAATATATGTATAAACATCACGAAATATTCATTTTTCATAACATATACAAGCAGTCACGACCCTTGGAACAGCCCCGGGCAAACCCGGAAAGGTGCAGGACTTTTTTAATAAATTTTTTAAACTCTTCAACTCGGGTTTAATTAATTTTATTGAAGGCCTTCCGCCGGGCGAACAGCCCCGGGCACGGGCTTCCGTCCCAGAGCCGGTCAACTTGTGAATGGTAAAATGATATTTTATGATACCTGATTTTCAAGGCTACGACAAGGTAGTTGAAATTGAACGCGGCCGGATATCCTCGTTGTTCAAAGGCCGGGTCAGCCGCTCTCAGCACCCGGTCCTCCTGCGGCAGATACCCCTGAAACACTTCGATAAAAGGCTTCGTAATCGCCTCAACCAGGAAGTTGAACGGCTCCGGACTGTTTCATCGGATTTCGTGCTGAAAGTTTACGACCACGCCCTGGTCAGCCGCAATGGCGACGCTTCCCTCGTACTGGCCTATGAAGATTTTACCGGCATCCCCCTGATGACCATGATACCGGAGTTCCCCCGGCACCTGGCGCGGGCCGGAGAAAAAAACGCCCGGTTCTGTTTCTACGCCATTCAAATGGCCGGGGCGGTCAAAGACATTCACAAAGCCGGCCTGCTTCACCAGGGGCTGAATCCGCACGGTTTTCTGTTCAACTCCGCTTCCCGGCGCCTGAAGCTGAACGGCTTTGCCTGGGAGCACGCCTGGCGGCCGGACTGCCGTAGAATCATGAATTCCCACGCGCCCGTTGACGTCCTGGCCTGCATCGCGCCGGAACAGACCGGTCGGATGAACCACAGCGAGGATTTCCGGGCCAACCTCTACTCCCTGGGCGTCATCTTCTATGAAATGCTCTGCGGCTTCCCCCCCTTTCCGAAGGAAGATTCCGTCAATATTATATACAGCCACATGGCCGGGGAGCCGGTTCCGCCCGCCCGGATAGACGAGGCGATCCATCCCGCCGTTTCCAGCCTGGTCATGAAGCTGCTGGCCAAGCAGCCGCAGGAACGCTATCAAAGCGTCTCCGGTCTGCTGCGTGATCTCCAGGAGCTGGAAATAAAACTCGACAGCGGGGTTGACCTGTCCTCGTTCGTGACGGGCCGGCATGATGTCCGGCCGGTTTTTAAAATACCGTCCACCTTGCGGGGCCGCGAAAAGGAACTCGATTTTCTGAAAAGCTGTTACGATCGCGTCAGCGCCGGCGACAGCTCCGTGGTCATGGTGACCGGCGCCCCCGGAGTCGGTAAGACCACGCTCCTCCGGGAAGTCGGCGACTATGTCCGGGCCCGGGGCGGTATTTTCCTGAGCGGTAAATTTGACCGCCAGCAGCAGAACGTCCCCCTCAGTGCCTCCAAGGTGGCCGTGACCAGCCTGGCCAGATGGCTCTTATCCCGGGATTCCCAAGAGCTGGCCGGGTGGCGGCAAAAAATTCTGGCGGCCGTTTCCCCCAACGGACGGATTCTGACTGAATTGATACCGGAGCTGGAGCTGATTATCGGCCGGCAGCCGCCGGTTTGCGAATTGCCGCCCTGGGAGGCCAACCTCCGGTTCGCCCTGGTCCTGGAAAAGTTCGCCTCCCTTTTCCTCCGGCCGGAACACCCGGTCGTCTTTTGCCTGGACGACATGCAATGGTCGGATAAGGAGACCCTTGAACACGGGCTGGCCTTCCTGCTCTCCAAGCAGCGACAATACTGCATGTTCCTGGGCACTTACCGCGACAATGAAGTCGACAAAGCCCACCCCCTGGCCGACTACCTGGAAAAAATTCAGCGCACCAGCCTTCCCCTGGAACGGCTGCGCCTGTCGCCTTTTGATAAAGACCAGACCGCCGGCATGGTGGCCGGCATCCTGGAACAGGACACCGGCGCGGCCCGGGCCCTGTCGGAAATTGTCCATCACAAAACCGGCGGCAATCCCTTTTTCATCGTCCAGTTCATGAACTCGCTGCATTCCAGGGATTTGATACATTATGACTTTGATGAAGGCTGCTGGAGATACAATTTAGAACAGGTGGCCGGCTCGGACATAACCGACAACATGGCCACGCTGCTGACCGACAAGATCAACACCCTGCCCCGGGAAACCCTGAAAATACTCCGGGCCGCGGCCTGCTCCGGCAACCGCCTGGATATCGGGCTGCTGTCGGTGGTCTGTGAAAGCGACCCCGCCCGGATCGAGCACCACCTGGCTGAAGCCGTCCGAATCGGCCTGCTGCGCGGCGAGGAGACCCGGCCGGCGGAGGAAAGGCCGGCGGACGAAGCAGCGTCCGGGACGAAAAAAGAAGACGGCCGGAACCGGGCGACCGGACCGGTAATCGAGTTCGCGCATGACCAGATCTTGCAGGCCATTTACCAGGCGATACCCTCCGACCAGGCGCGCCGTCTGCACCGCCGCATCGGCCGGGCCATGGTCCGACGCACCCCGCCCGACCTTCTTCATACCGATATTTTTAATATAATTCACCAGTTTGAGCGCTGTGTTGAACTGTTTTCTTCAGACGCCGAAAAATTTGAACTGGCCCGCTTGTACCTGCTGGCCGGCGAAAAAGCCATGGAAGCCGTCACCTTCGAAGCCGCCGCCGGCTACCTGCGTTCCGTCGCCGGCCTTCTGCCGGACGACTGCTGGCAGAAAGAATATGAATTATCCAACGCCATATACAACCGCCTGGCCAAGTGCGAATTTGTGCTGGGGAATCCGGCTGAGTCGGAACGGCTGTTTGAAGTGCTGCTGCGGCAGGCGACCTCGATTATCGACCAGGCCAATGCCTATAACGCCATGGTGTCGTTGAACTCCGCCGCCGGCCGGGTCGACAAGGCCATGCGCCTGGGTCGCCAGGGCCTGAAGTTGTTCGGGCTGACCCTGCCGGACAACCCCGGCAAAACCCGGTTGCTTTACCTGCTGATCAAGCTGCGGTTTCTCTGGGGCTTTCGCCGGGTGTCCACGATTGTTGACTCCCCCCAGAATAACGACGAACAACTCAACCTGATCCTGACCCTGCTGTCCAATATCGGCGTGTCCGCTTTTTATACCAACCCCCGCTTATGCCTGTGGATCAACGTAACCGGCTCCATCCTGGGGATCAGGGACGTCCGCCGGGGATTGCCGCTGGAACACGCTTCTTTCGGCCTGATTACCCTGGGCGCCTTTCTGGGGTCCATGTTCGGCTTTATCGGCATGGGCCGGATCTACGCCAAGATCGGCCTGAATCTGTTGAAAAGATATCCCAACAGCTCCTACCGCTCCATCGCCTGCTTCATGTCGGCCCTGTTTAATCGCCACTGGCACAAACCCGCCCGGAACAACGTGGACTACCTTAAGCGGGCCTATCGCCAGGCCTTTAAAATGGGCGACATAATGAACGCCGGCCACAGCATCAACGTCATGTTTTCCACCCGTTTGTTCCTGGGCGACAACCTGGATGATATCCACGCCTACCATCAGCGCCACGAAAAATTCATCCGGAACTCCCGCCTGCCTTTTGCCATTTCCACCCACACCGTTCTGACCAGGTTTTACCTGAGCCTGAAGGGGCAAACCGTCACCCCGGCCGGCCTGAACGGGGACGGCTATGACCTGGACCGGGAATATCAGCGGGCCGGAGAGCAGGGCAACGGCCTGCTCCAATTCATTATGCTGCTGTTGTGTCTGCAGCTGGAGGTTTTTTTCCGGAAATGGGACGAGGCCCTGGCCACCTCCCGCAAACTTGGCCGGTTGGCCCATATCCCGGTCGGTACCCTGATGCTGACCGAGTATTATTTTTTCGCCTCCCTGGCGGCCACGGCCCTGCTCCACCGGGGGACGACCCGGGAACAGGCCGGGCAATGCCGGCGGATAGCTGATTCGGCCCGGAAAAAAATGAAACGGTGGTCCCGGCTGCGACCGGATAATTTCGGACACCTGCTGACACTGATGAAGGCCGAAAAAGAAAAGATCGCCGGCCGCCCGGAAAAAGCCCTGCGTCATTACCGTCGGGCGGTGGAACTGGCCGAAGACGGGGGCTACAAACACGTGGTCGCCCTGGCCTGCGAATGCGCCGGCAGATTTTTAATATCCCAGAACGACCAGGTCGCGGCCGGCGCCTACCTGGAGGCGGCCGAAAAATATTACACCGCCTGGGGAGCTTCGGCCAAGGCCGCGGACATGAAAAAAAGGTACCCCGGCTTTCTGACCGCGCCGGCTGAAAAAGCCTCGGTTTCTCCGCTGGAGCAGTTTGACAACAAAGTCGTGGTGGCAGCCCTGCAGGCCATCTCCCGGGAGATCGAGGTCCGCAAACTGCTGACCAGGTTCATGGATATTATCAGGGAGAACACCGGCGCCAACCGGGTGGTCTTCCTCGCCAACCGGAACGACGAGTTGTTCGTGGAAGTGGAAAGTCGTGGCCAGGAGACCGGGGAAACCAGCCTGAAATCGGAGCCGCTTTTGAACCGGGCGGAGGCGACCCTGTCTTCCGTGGTTTACTATGTCAAGAGGACCCACCAGCTGATCGTGCTCAACGACCTGAAAAACGTCCCGGATTTCATTCAATTTGACCGGAACGCTCCTGACCCGCCCCAATCCCTGCTGTGTTTGCCGATGATGCGGCAGAAACGCCTGGTCGGTATCCTCTACCTGGAAAATTCCCTGACCACGGGACTGTTCACCAAACCTCGGCTCGAAATTCTGAAAATGTTCGCCTCCCAGGCGGCCATATCGTTTGAAAACGCCACCCTGTACGAACAGGTCATCAAGAGCGAACGGGACCTGGAGGCCCAGTCCCGAAAGCTGCGCGGCCTCTACTCCGACCTGATGCTGACCGAGGAGCGGGAGCGACGACGCATCGCCACCGACCTGCACGATCGGATCGGCCACGCCCTGGCCACCGCCAAGATGCAACTGGAAAAATTCCGGGAAGACCCCGGCGCGGTCAGCGGTGACCGGCTGGACGCTCTTTTAGGCATTGTTGAACAATCCATTGCCGACACCCGCACCCTGACCTTTGAGCTCAGCCCGCCCATCCTGTATCACCTGGGACTGGGCCCCGCGGTGGACTGGTTGTGCGAGGAAACCAGGCAAAAACACGGCCTGGCGGTTTCTTTCCAGGATTATTCCGAAACAGAAGCCGCGGATGATCCCATCGACCAGAAAACCAGCATTCTCTGTTTTCAGACACTGCGGGAACTGATGTTCAACGCCGTCAAGCACGCCCGGGCCGACCAGATCCGGGTGACCCTGGACAGGGAGGCGGGTGATGTTATTTTAACCATCACGGACGACGGCGTTGGTTTTGACCTGGACAAACAAGGTCTTGACGATAAAAACAGAACCGGCGGATTCGGCCTGTTCAGCATTAATGAGCGCCTGCGCCTGGTCAACGGCCGGTTGACCGTCCAGTCCAGGCCGGGCCAAGGCACCAGGATCAGCCTGGCCGTTCCCGGCGGCTCAACGGAGGAGCCGCCTCGCCCCGACATGGATGTTTAACTTCATGGCACTTTTTTAATACCGGGTGATAAGCCGGAAACATTCATTACAGGGGACCACTATTGTCTAAAGTAAAACTTCAGCGGTCTCGGTAAAAGTGGTTTTTATTCGCACCTGGCCCCTTTTGGGGGCCAGGTGGGAATAAAAACCACTTTTACCGAGACCGCTGAAGGTTTACTTTAGACAATAGTGGTCCCCTGTAATGAATGTTTCCGGCTTATCACCCGGTATTAAAAA
>JAWOCW010000240.1:0-6448 GCA_046483615.1 Desulfosudaceae bacterium | reverse complement strand
TCGGCGGCCTGGACTACCTGTTCTTAAACACCATTAACTCCGACAGCCTGTCCGGGTCCATCCCGACCTACGTGTTCGTGTTGTTCCAGATGACCTTCGCCGGCATTACCATCGCCCTGGTCCTGGGATCCATTGTTGACCGCATGAAATTTTCAGCCTGGATCATCTTTGCCGCGCTCTGGCTGACCTTTGTTTACAGCCCCATCGCCCACTGGGTCTGGGGAGGCGGCTGGATGGCCGAAATGGGCGCCCTGGACTTTGCCGGCGGCAATGTCGTTCACATCAACGCCGGCATCGCCGGCCTGGTGCTGACCCTGGTGCTGGGCAAACGGGTCGGCTATGGCAAAGAAGCCATGTTTCCCTCCAGCATCACCCTGACGGCCCTGGGCGCCGCCCTGCTCTGGTTCGGCTGGTTCGGGTTCAACGCCGGCAGCCAGCTGGCCGCGGACGGGGTGGCCGGATCGGCCTTCCTGGTAACCAACACTTCCGCCGCGGCAGCGGCCATGGCCTGGATGTTCGGGGAATGGATCGTCAGCCGCAAGCCGACCGTGCTGGGCATCGCCTCCGGAATCGTGGCCGGGCTGGTCGCCATTACCCCGGCCGCCGGTTTCGTCAACCTGCCGGCCTCGCTGATCATCGGCGGGGTGGCCGGGCTGCTGGGCTTTTTCAGCGTGGCCCTGCTCAAGCGCAAAATCGGTTATGATGATTCCCTGGATGCTTTCGGGGTTCATGGTATCTGCGGTATCTGGGGCGCCATTGCCACCGGACTGTTCGCCAATCCTTCCATCACCGAAGGAGCCCGGGGCTTGTTCTACGGCAACCCCGGACAGCTTGGCATTCAGCTGATATCCATCGTCGCCACCATCGCCTTCACGGCCGTGGGCACGTTGGTGGTCATCCTGATCACCCGGCTGATCACCGGCGGCTTGCGCGTTACCCGCGATGATGAGATTATGGGACTGGACAACACCATTCACGGGGAAAGAGCTTTTGAGCTGGACTGATAAAGCAGCCGGCAACCCTTTTTCCGGATTAAGGAGATATCATTATGAAAAAGATAGAAGCCATCATCAAGCCCTTCAAGCTGGATGACGTTAAAACCGCCCTGAACGAAATCGGTATTCAGGGCATGACCATCACCGAAGTCAAGGGATACGGCCGCCAGAAAGGCCATACTGAAATTTACCGCGGCGCGGAATACGTGGTTGATTTTATTCCCAAGGTTAAAATTGAAATCGTTGTTCCGGCGGATATGGTCGATACGGTTATCGAGACCATTGAAACCGCCGCCAGGACCGAGAAGCTGGGCGACGGCAAAATTTTTGTTTCCGCGATAGAGCAGGCCGTCCGCGTCCGCACCGGCGAAACCGGCCGGGACGCCATCTGAATTTTCCGCCACCACAGTGCCTGACAAGGCGACAGAAGCAGGCCCCGGCCGTCCTTTTCAGGACGGCCGGCAGGCCTCTTCCGGCCAGCCCGAATATTGCCCGAAGATTCAGGAAGGATGGGGTTCATCAACTCTTTTCCGCGTCCTTATCCCGGGCCTTCCGGGCATCCTGTTCGATTTCATGGAGTACTTTTTCCGCCTGGTCCGGATAATATTTGCGCAGGCAATCCGGGCAGATACCGTGACTGAACTCGGCCTCGGAATGATTTTGGATATAGGTTTCCACCTGCTGCCAGTAGCCCTGATCATTCCGGATTTTTTTGCAGCTGGCGCAGATGGGCATGATTCCCTTGAGCGTCTTGACCTGGTCCAGAGCATCCTGCAGCTCAATAATGAGCTGATCCTTTTCAGCCTGTTGACGCCTGATCGTGTTGACCAGCTCGGCTTTTTCCACGGCCATCTGCAGGGTTCGGCAAAACAGTTCATCCTGGAACCGACCCTTGACCAGGTAATCCGCGGCCCCCTGCTTCATGGCCTTGACGGCGATTTCCTCGTTGCCCTCTCCGGTCATCATCACCACCGGCATGATAATCTGGCCGTCCCGGTAAGCCAGTTCTTCCAGGAATTCCAAACCGTCGCCATCCGGCAGCCGGTAATCCAGCAAGACGCACTCCGGCGCGAAACCAGCGCAGGCCTCCAGCCCCTCGGCCATGGTTTCGACCTCCTTGAGCGTGTAATCTTTGAAAGGACACTGTTTTAAAAATCGACGATAAGTCTGGCGGTCAGTTTCGGAATCCTCCACGATAAGTATCCGAACCGTCCTTGCTTCTGGCGCGGTCGCGTTCATAAACGACCTCCTTTCGGTAAAACCGTAATCTCGAACCAATAACCCTTGAGCATGGAAATGGCCCGCACGAAACCCTCCAGATTTACGGGTTTCTGAATGTAACTATTGGCGCCCCGCTCATAGGACATGTCAATATCGCGCTCATCACCTGATGTTGTCAGGACCACCACGGCAATGCCGCGCAGCAGGGGGTCCGCCTTGACTGTTTCCAGCACTTCCCGGCCGTCCGTGCCTGGCAGGTTTAAATCCAGCAGGATAATCCCGGGCCGGGGCGATTTCTCCGGATCCGCGTAGCCGCCCCGCCGATACAGGTAATCCAGGGCGTCATCACCGTGCTTACATCGATAAATTTCATTTTTCAGACCGGACCGCCGCAGCACCCGCACGGTGGCTTCAAAATCCTCCGGACTGTCTTCCACAATAAGCAATGAAGAGGAATCACTCATGCCGACCTCCCGAGCCCGGATATTTCATGAAATTTTATGATATTTCATGAAATTTCATAAAATATCAGGGCGTGGGCAGCGTAAACCGGAAGATGCTGCCCCGCCCCGGTTCAGATTCAGCCCATATCTGCCCGCCGTGACGCTCAATTATTTTCCGGGCCAGGGTCAAGCCCGAGCCGGTGCCGCCGCCGTATTTGTCCCTGCCATGCAGCCGTTTGAATATCTTGAAAATCTTATCCAGGTGCCGGGCCGGAATACCGATACCGTTATCGCGGACGTATAAAACAACCCGGCCGCTGTCCTGGCTTTCCTCCCAGCCAATGGCCACCTCCAGCTCCTCCTGATCATTATACTTGACGGCATTGCTGATCAGATTCCGGAAGACCTCGCCCACCCGCGCCCGATCGCAGATGACCCGGGGCATGTTCTCGTCCATGGTAACGGTTATCCGGTCATCCTCCAACAGGAAGCCCATGGTTTCCAGAACCTGCCGGACCAGTTCACCCGAATCGATCTGCCGCATGGCCATATCAGCCTGACCCACCCGGGAATAATTCAGTAAATCGTCCAGCAACATTTCCAGGCGGGAGGTCAGGCGGGTCAGGGTAAGGAGCTTGTCCCGGCCGGCCTGATCCAGCTTGTCTTCATAATCCTCCAGCAGAAAAGAGGCGTAATTGTGAATACCGCGCAGCGGCTCCTTGAGATCATGAGAGGCGATATAGGCGAAATCCTCCAGCTCACTGTTGCTCCGCTCCAGCTCGGCGGCGCGCCTGGCCAGCTCATCCCGGGCCCGGAGTAATTCGTTTTCAGCCTGCTTTTTATCGGTAATGTCCTTGACGTATTCAATCACCCCGGTTACCCGACCCTGCTGATTTTTCATGGGAAAAACCGACAGCTCGATCCAGCCGGAGGGTGACTCCATGTCAGGATAAGGCACTTCGGCGTTCTGACGCAGGCCTGTCTCAATGGCTTTAACAGAAGGGCACCAGGGGCAGATCGCCTCCCGCTGCTGATAAACGGCGTAGCATTTCCGTCCTTCCAGGGGAGTTCCCGGTTCGGCATAGCGGCGCTGCATCCACCCATTGGCCCGGACAATATTCATATCCCGGTCCAGCACGCTCAGGCCGTCCTGGATAGCCTCAAAGATATCCTGCAAAAATTTTTCGTTGCGGCGCAGTTCTTCCTGAATGAGGTAGGCTTCGGTCACGTCCCGAAAGACCAGCACCACTCCGGTAACCCTGCCGCCGGCGTCCCGGATCGGCGCACCGGAATCAGCCACCTGGCGTTCCACGCCGTCCCGGCGGATAAGGGCGGTATGATCGTCCAGTTCGATTTTTTCCCCGGCGGCCAATACCTGTTCCACCGGGTCAGGCAGCTGCTCCCGGGTCTGGGCGTTCACAATCCGGAAAACTTCAGTCACCGGCCGATTCCGGGCCTTATCCAGGGACCACCCGGTCAGCTGCTCCGCCACCGGATTCATGTCGGTTACGCGGCCGTCAATATCAGCGGCAATGACCGCGTCGCCGATGGAATCAAGGGTGGTGCGAAGATTTTCCTCGCTTGCGGCAATCGTGGTTACCTGCGCCTGAACGGCATTTTTCATGGTGTCAAACGAGGCGGCCAAATCACCGATTTCGTCCTGGCGCGTGACCCCGGAACTGGCCGTATAATCACCGGCCGCGATTCGCCTGGCGGCTTGATGTAAATTAAAAATCGGTATCAGCAGATGCCGCCTCATCCAGAGAATGATGACAACCACAATAACACTGACCAATAAAATGGCGGCCAGGGCAGAACATACCAGGATCATCCTTTTTTCTGCCATTTGCCGCCGCAGCTCGGCATCAAGGCCCGACAGGTAACCGGACATTTCGCGGCAGATGAGAATCAATTGCCCGCCCATCTCCTGCTTCAGCAGTTCGGTATTCTGGCGAAAGTCAAGATTCTGATTCATATTCTGTTCCAGGCTGAAGAGACGGTTGAGCTCATTAATCAAGACCTGCCGGCGTTCAAGCAGGAGGCGCATCCGGGGAGTTTCGCCCGGCAGGTCCTTCAGTTCTTCAACCCTTCTGGCAAAATCGGCCGTTGCCAGGCGCAGTTGACGTTTGTCCCCGATGGTTTCCAAAAACAAGTATTCACTTAAAATCGAGGAAACGTTTGCCAGGGACTGGCTGGCCTGCCGCAGTTTTTTTTCCCGGCCCTGGGCCTGGTCAAATTCAATAAAGAGGTAAGAAACCGATCCAATGGAGACAATAATAATCAGCGAAGCAATAATAGCAATCAAGGTGGTTATGCGTCGTATGGACATAAAATTCTCTATATTTCACTTGTAGTAAGCTACCGCTGTCATGTCCCGGCCATGTCCCCGGCATGTCAATGAATCATGGTCACCTGTCCCGGTTTGAGCTTCTCCAGCGAGCGGCATTCCACCAGATTGGAAAAATCAGGCGGCTTGACTTCTTCTCCCTTAGACCTGAGACGCCAGGCAGCTTCCTGCTCCATGGCGAACAACAGGCTCTGAGGTAGTTCCAGTTCAAAATGATAGGTTTGCCATTCCAGCCTGACCCGGTCCAGGGGAAAACCCAGGACTTCACTACTGATTTTCATGGCTTTCTCCGGAGAAGCTTCCATAAAAGCGTAAGTTGAATCCAGGGCGGCCAGCAATAAATCAATCGTCCGGCAATTATCCCAAACCCATTTTTTCTCCGCCACCAGCAGCCAGTACATGTCTCGGCCCATATGGGCATTGACAGTCAGAACGTCTTCTCCCAGTTGTTGCCGGATAAAATCGGTATGCGGCGGCCAGGCAATGGCGGCCTCTATCTCACCGGCGGCCATTTTTTCCGGCATCTCCTCCAGCTTCATGTCAACCAGTTCGACCTCCTCCATGGCAACATGATGATAAAGCAGCTTGCGGTACAGAAAATAGGGAGCGGCGCTGGACATTTTCAATCCAATTCGCCGGCCTTTCAAATCCGATATACTATCAATGCCCCGGGCGGTATTCAGGATCAGTTCCTGGCTCTGATTGCGGTTCAGCACGGCCAGTATCCGGAAGTCCTGCCGCTCCAGGGCCCGAAAGGCAAGCAGTTGTTCGGGCGCGCAGACTAAATTCATGGTTCCTTCGGACATCATTTCCAGGAGTGGTACCGCTGATTCGGTGACGGTCAGGGAAACATCCAGTCCTTGCTCGCGGAAAAAGCCTTTTTCCCGGGCGATAAACAAGGGGGCGGATTTAAGACTGTTATTGACGCCGACATCGAGGAAAACAGGTTCGGACATGGTTTTATCGGCCGCCCGGTCATCACCCGCGCCGGGAAAAAAAAGGCAGACAGCGGCCACGACGATCAACCCCGTCAAGACAACGGCCAGCAGTATTATCGATTTTAGGTCAGTGGTGCCTGCTTGATTCGCGGAATCGTCAGATATGCCTGCCATCACCCCTCCCCAGATGATTGCGACGGATTTTTCCTTAAAAACCAGACCGGAAACACACCGGCCGCGGTCCGAAAGTCTGGCCCCAACCGGCCTGCCCCTTATCGCGGACCTCATTCTGGCGCTGTTTTCATCAATATGGCTTGGTGCTATATCAGAAAAGTCCGGCCATTAAGCCACAGACTTTATGCTGGAAAAAAAGAAGAGAAAAAGAATTCCGCATAAAAAAATTTCTTGCCCATCCAGAAATCAGAATTCAAAGAAGGCGGAAATTTGAACCTGGCGCGAGAGCGGGTAAAACATCGATTTTTGAATGGTTTTTTTATTTATTAA
>JAWOCW010000201.1:0-2831 GCA_046483615.1 Desulfosudaceae bacterium | reverse complement strand
CCAGGATCGGTGACCGGCGACCGGGAGGGGATGGACCGACAGCACCTGACGCGGATATCGTCCCCGGCCGGGGCGACCCGCTCCTCAATGGCCTCAGCCAGCGACTTTGACGTCTCGGCCGAAACGATCTCATTGATGTCCGCGACCAGGGCTTGACCCGGCTCGCTCCCCCCGGCCAAAAGATAATCCAGGGCGGTGGCTTCCGGTTTTTTGCCGATCCGGCCGCAGACCAGGCAGCAGCGGTTGACTGCCCGGGTCAAGGCGACGTAGAGCAGGCGCATCAATTCGGCCAGCCGTTCCCGGGCGGCCGCCCGGCCATGCTCCGGCCGATCGCTGCCGATATCCAGGAAAACCCGGTTGTCCCGGTGGAACATGATGTCTTCCTCCCGCCGGGATAAAGCGCCCTGTTGCCACATGAAGGGAGAGAAAACAACTGGATACTGCAATCCCTTGCTTTTCCAGACGGTCAGGATCTGGACCGCCTGGCCGTCCCGTTCCAGCCTCAACTGGCTTTCCTCGTCCTCACCGCCGCCCTCTTCCTGCCGCTCGATCAACCAGTTGATAACCCCATTCATATCCAGGCGCTGTTCCTGGGCGGCGCGGTGCATCAATTCGGACAGATGCAGCAGGTTGGTCAGGCGGCGTTCGCCGTTGGGCATGCCCAGCAGCCTCTCCCGCACGGCGTAATCCGACAGAAACCGCCGGAACAGGCGGATAAATCCGCCCTGGCGCCACAGCTCGTGATACCCGGCAAAACGTTCCAGGTGCTCTTCGTAAGCGGCCGCGCCGGACTCCTCCTCCAGCAGAGTTTGCAAATCAGCGGCTGACAAACCAACCAGGTCGGCAGCCAGGGCGGTATTCAAGCGACGGGTATGACCGGGCGAAACCACCGCCCGGAGCACCTGCTCCAGCTCCCGGGCCTCCCCGGTTTGAAAGACGTTGCCGGTCCCGGAAACCACCGCCGGAATCCGCAGGTCCGCCAGCCGTTCCTTGATCAAAGCGGCGTCCTGGTTGCGGGTCACCAGGACGGCCATGTCAGATGGTTCCAGGGGACGATCACCGATCCGAACCCGGCCCTGCCGCGACTGCTCCAGCAGATCAGCGATTTCATTGGTCACCGCCGCGGCCGCCAGCGCCCTGGCGTCAGCCTTGCTGAGATAGTCTTTGTCGTCCTCCGGGCCGGCCAGCCAGAGTTCCAGTCCGGAAGCCGCGGCGCCGTCCAGGGTGAGGCGATTCCGGTTACCGGAACTTTGAGCGGCGGCGCGGACCCGGGTAAACGGGATTGATTCGCCCAGGACAAAGGGGTTGGTCGTGGTGGCCAAGAGGTGGTTGACGGCCCGTACCAGGGCCGACTCCGAGCGCCAGTTCTCGGGCAGGGTCAGCCGGCGGGAATCGGGCACCCGCCCGGCGGCCTCCAGATAGGAAAAAATATCGGCGCTGCGAAAAGCGTAAATAGACTGCTTGGGATCGCCGATTAAAAACAGGCGTTGTCCGTCCCGGACGAAAAGCCGGTGGAATATGTCGTACTGCACCGGATCGGTATCCTGGAACTCGTCGATGAGGACCGCCTGGTACTGGTCGCGAATGGCCTTTTCCAGCGGGCCGTCGGGATCAGCCGCCAGGGCTTGCCGCAGATCGGTCAACAGATCGCTGAAATACTGCACCCGGGCGGCTTTTTTACGGCCGCTCAGCTCTGTTTCCAGATAATCCTTGAAGTTATGCTTGATGTCGATCAGAAAATTGCGCCTGGCCCCGGCCAGAGATTCGCAGGCGACAAAAAAATCGTGCTCCGGGGGGCCTTCCCCCCGCCGGGATGGTTTCATGTTGCTTACCAGCCCGGCCGGGGTAAAAAGCTCCAGCAGCTTCAGTCCGGAGGCGTCCGGCTCTCCTTCAAACATGCTTGCCAGAAGATCCAGATGCTCATCCAGAATATCCGACCGGAAAGATTTTTCACCGCGGCTGAAACGGTTATCCTCATATAGAATTTCACGAACTTCACCGCTCCCGGCGTGCCAGGCGGCCTGGACGGCATCATAGGCCCGCGCCAGAGCCGGCCGGGATTCATCGGTTTTTTCGGGAACAAGGACCAGGGTCGGCTTGTTGATAAAAGTCCGGGCCAGGTTTTCCAGGTCAAGCCGGACGGCGGCCGCCGCGGCGCATTCCAGGCGGGTGGCCCGGCTGAAGGTGAGGCGCTGAAAATCGTCAATAACCTCCCGGAGATAGTGCTCCTGGTCGGTGATCAGCTCGGCATCGAAACGCAGGGCCGATTCAAAGGCGTGGCGGCTCAGCACCCGCTTGCAGAAACCGTGAATGGTAAAAACAGAGGCCTCGTCAAAACAGATCAGGGCCTGCTGCAACTTTCGGGCGGCGCGGTCTTTATCCGTGATACCCTCCAGAAGCCGCGCCACCACCGCTTCGGCCTCCGTGGCCGGGTCGCGTAAAAAAGCCAGGGTCTGGCTGAGATTGCGCCAGATCCGGTCCCGCAGTTCACTGGTGGCGGCCTCGGTAAAGGTGACCACCAGCAGGTTACGGATATCGATCTCCGCTTCCAGGAGCAATCGCAGCACCAGGGCGGCGATAGTATAGGTTTTGCCGGTGCCGGCGCTGGCCTCTATCAGGGTGGCCCCTTCCAGGGGAACGGCCGGGATATCCAGTTCCGTGTATCTGCTCATGACGAGGCCTCCGCCGGATCGATCCCGGTCAGGGCCGCCAGTACCGGCTCGAACACAGCCCGGGCGGTTTGCTGAAAATTTTCATCAGCCGGCATGTCGCCGTCAAAACAGCGGCGGATCCAGGGATCGTCGGATTCGCCCCTTTGCTGCCACCCGGCT
>JAWOCW010000132.1:0-3139 GCA_046483615.1 Desulfosudaceae bacterium | reverse complement strand
AGGTCTCCCCGGGAAAACCGATGATGAAATAACCGACCGTGGCGATCCGGTGTTTCCGGGCCAGCCGGGCGATTTCCCGGGCTTTTTCCAGGCTGAAGGGCTTGCCCACAAAACGCTGAAAGGAGTCAGGATCACCGGATTCCACCGCCAGGGCTATTTCATAACAGCCGCTTTGCTTCATCAACCGGAGCATATCCTCGTCCAGGGTCCAGATGGCGATACCGTTGGGCGTGTTCCAGGGCATGGTCAGGCCGCGTTCGATCATTTTGGTGAAAATTTCCCGGGCTCGTTCCTTGTCCGCCGTCAGGTTATCGTCCTGCCATTTTAACTCCTCAATGCCGAATTCCTCTTGGAGGTGTTTGATCTCCGCCAGCACGTTTTCAGCGGAGCGCTTCCGAAAGCGTTTGCCCCAGTGCCTCCAGGAGGAGCAGAAGGCGCAGCGGTTGGGACAGCCCCGGCTGGAAATTATCGGTGTGTTCCTGATCTTGCGCCAGTGATAGGCCATGGGTGATCGGGCCTGGAAATATTTTTCCATGGGCAGCAGGTCCCGGGCCGGAAAGGGCAGGGTGTCCAGGTCTTCGATCCAGGATGTTCGCGGGCGGACAATAATTTCGCCTCCATGCCGGCAGGCAATGCCGTCAATGGAGGCCAGGTCCCGGCCCTGGTCGCGGGCCTGGATGATTTCCCGGAGGCCTATCTCCCCTTCTCCCAGCACCACCACATCGACCTTTGTGTCAGTGAGTGTTTTTTCCGGTAAAAAAGAAGGGTGAGTTCCCCCGGTCACCACCAGCACCTCCGGACCGATCTCGTTTTTGATGCGCCGGCTGAGCTCTTGGACGCAGGCTATCTGGTTGGAAAAGATGCAGGACAGGCCGACCATATCCGGGCCGAATGATCGGATTCGCTCCATAATCTCGTCATCGGTCAAGCCCGCCCGTTCTACTTCCCCGCTGACCGATTCCTTGTGATGACTGGCCTCAACCACGCAATCTAAAATCGCGACCTCGACCAGGTCCCTGACATAAGCAGCCAGGCTGGCCACTCCCATGGGCGGGCAGACCATGGTGTCCAGAACCTTGACGTCATACACGGGCGGAAAAATCAGCAGGAGGCGTTTGATGGGTCGACCACCGGAGTCAGGCATGTCTTGGTTCTCCAAATCTGGTTTTTATTTTTTCAATCATTTCCCTTAACACCCGGTCTATCTTGGTTTCCTGGCGTCCTCGCCGGAGATTGACCAGCAGACGGAGGGGCCGCCGGGGGTAATACAAAAAGGACAGGCCATAGAATTGGAGCAGCCCCAGCCATTTTAAAAGCATCAGTTTTCGGCTGCCAAAGGGTGGATTCCATGATCTGGCCGGTCCGAGGTCGGTGGCCCCGGCGGCCTGGTAAAAAAAAGCATCGTCCAGGGTCACCGCGCCTTTTTTTTGGAAGGTCCTGAAGACGCGGGTTCCCGGCAGCAGAACAAAGGAGGAAATGGCGATCTCGTGGATACCGGACCTGGCCAGCCGGCGGATCAATTGATAGGTCAGCCTGATATCCGCCATGGTTTCGCCGGGATAGCCGATGATAAAGAGGACGCTGACCCGCATCCCCGCCCCGGTGGCGGCCCGGACTCCCTGTCGGAAAAGATTCAGGTCGATCTGTTTGCGCATTTCTTTTAAAAGACGGGGACTGCCGCTTTCCGGGGCGAACTGAATATAGTCGAAGCCCGATTTTTTAAGCAGCCGGGCGGTTTTGTCGTCAATTATTTCGGCGCGATTGCCCACCGGCATGTGCCATTTCACGGAAAGCTCTTCTGTCAGGATGCTTTGGCACAAAGATCTGACCCAGTCCCGGTCGATCAGGGAACTGATATCAAAGAATTGAAAATCGGAAATATGGTAAGTCTCCAGATTGTGGCGCATTTCGCTGGTTATGCTCCGCGGTGATCGTTTTCGCCAGGTATTGCCCCACATGGCCCTGGCCGTGCAAAAGGCGCATTGATAGGGACATCCCCGGGTGGCCAGCATGGGCATGGTCCGGGCTTCCACCGGTCCCACGTAGATCCGGTATTGCTGCCAGGGGATCAGGTCCCAGGCCGGCCAGGGCAGGGCGTCAAGATCGGTCATCGGCTGCCGGGTCGCGGTGGTAAAAACTTGGCCGGTTTTTTGGTTTTTCAGGGCCAGGCCGGACACGGTGGACAGGTCCGGGTGGTTATCAATGGCAGTGGCCACTTCCCCCATGGTCTGTTCACCTTCTCCCAGAACGCAGGCGGTCAGGCAGGCCTGCTCCAGGCAGACTTCCGGCAGGGCGGTGGGGTGTTCGCCTCCGGCCAGGAGGGGCACGCCCGGAAAGGCCCGGCCGGTCCGGTTGATAAGTTCCCTGGCCACGGGCCAGGCATGGGTGAACATGCAGGAAAAACCGATCAGGCCGGTTTCAGGACTGATCCGGTTGATAATGGCTTCAAATGATAACCCCTGAACCATGAATTTACCGGAGGCCGGATATGGAGAGAACCGGGAGATGTCTTCTCCCACCGCGTCTATGACGTCAACCGAGTGCCCTGCCTGTCGCAGGCAGGCGGCGATGTAGGCCAACCCCAGGGGCGGGTGGGAAAAGGAGGAGTAATAATATTTCGCCGGCAGGGCCGGGGGGTTGATCAGGGTGATCAGCATTTTAATTTCCCCTCCCGCGCGGCGGCCCGTCCTGGGTAATGGCCTTCAGTATCTGCCGATAGCGGTGGTTCCCCGGTTCGAGGTCACGGGCCCGTTTCAGGTGGTCTGTCGCCTCCTTGGCCCGTCCAACCTGATGAAGTGTCAAGCCCAGTTGAAAATGGGTTTCAGCCGAGCGGGGATCGATCCGGAGCGCTTTTTGAAAATGGGAAATGGCCTTGTCGGGGTTGCCGGTGGCGGCCTCCAGCCCGGCCAGGTTAACATAAGCATTGAAGTAGCCGGGGTCGACGGTTGTGGCCCGCCGGTAGTGATACAGCGCTGCCTGGATATTGTCAGTTTTTTCATGCAGGACGCCCAGGTTGTTGTGCAGTTGGGCGTTGCGGGGATTTTTTCGCAGGGCCCGGGATAAATGCTCTCTGGCTTTGGCGGGTTTTCCGGCCAGCATCCAGGTATTGGCCAGGTTGATGCGGGATTTGAGATGGTCG
>JAWOCW010000103.1:0-5512 GCA_046483615.1 Desulfosudaceae bacterium | reverse complement strand
CTCATGGAACCAATCCCAGCCCGGGTGACCATTAAAAAACGTCCGGGTTTGTGGAATTGGGAGACAGGCCTGTCTTGAAGCCTTTAACAGTATGGCTTTATCGCGACATCTGACGGAATATTTTAATAATATTTGAGATTTTCAGGGATAATTTTTAAATTCATGAAATTTTATTGACAAAGGTAAGATTTAATCGTATCTATATCAAACAGTTGGCACTTGGCATCAAACCGGTTGAGATTAAACCGGAATTATATGAATATCGGCCGGACCGGCAAAAAATCGTCTGAAAATATTTAAACAGTTTAAGGGGATTAAACGATCTGCAATGTTTGCCTAAAGGGGTGATGGTATGACTTTGACAAAAAGCAGTATTATCGACTTGGTACAGGAAGAAACCGGATTGCCCAGAAAAAGATGTGATGAGTTGGTGGAAGATTTGCTGGAATTGATAAAAAGCACCCTGGAAAAGGGCGAAGATCTGATGATCAGCGGTTTTGGCAAATTCTGCGTCAAGCACAAAAGCGAGCGCAAAGGCAGAAATCCTGCCACTGGCCAGGATCTGATGTTAAACAGCCGCAATGTGGTTACCTTTAAGTGCTCCCAGAGCCTCAGAGAAAAGATCAACAACGGTTAGGCGGGACTTGTTTTCGGGGGGCGTGGCGGGGAATCCGGCGCCCCCGTTTTTTTGAAAACCCGGCTTTATGGCGGGTTGTCTCTGACCGCCGGCCGCCCCTTGGCTACATTATAAACCATTATTTTTGCAGGCTGGAAATAACCGGCATGATTTTCAAGAACGTCAGAACGGGCGCCCTTAAAACCGCGCGGAGCCAGGCTGGTTTTACCCTGATTGAGTTGATGGTGGTGCTGGTAATCCTGGGGATTCTGGCGGTGACCATCGCTCCCCAGGTACTGGACCGACCGGAAAAGGCCAGGCGCCTCAAAGCTAAAATGACTATTGAAACTCTGGGTACGGCCCTGGATCTTTACAAACTTGACATGGGGCGCTATCCCTCCACCTCCCAGGGACTGGAAGCTCTGGTGTCCAAACCCGAATCAGGCAATGTCTCCGATAACTGGCGGGAAGGCGGTTATCTTAAAAAGGGCACTATTCCCAAGGATCCCTGGGGGAATGAATTTATCTATCTGTGTCCCGGCGTTCATGGCGAGTATGATATTGTCTCTTACGGCGCCGACGGTGTTTCCGGCGGGGAAGGGAACAATGCCGACATTAAAAGCTGGGAGCTGGAATAATCCCCGGGCGTTTTTTTTTCGTGGCAGTTTTTCTTTTTCTCCAACCAGCGGCGGTTTTACGCTGATCGAAGTTATTGTAGTAATTTCCCTTATTTCCGTTATGATGGTTTTTGCTTTCCCCCGGTTGGCCGGATTTCTCCACGTCGACAACCGGGACCAGGCGGCCCGGTGGGTTATTGCCGCTAATGTACGATTGAAAAACCGGGCGGTTAAAGAACAGGCCCGGTGTGTCCTGCGGGTGGACATGAGCGGTAACCGGATGTCGGTCATGAGCGGGAGCGGTCAGGACGGATCGGAACAGGATGCCTCCGGCGGCCAGGGCGGCCTGGTTGAGGCCGGGGAAAGTTTTGTGGCCAAAGAGGGGTTGGAGATTAACGGGGTCGCTTTTTCGACCGAGGAGATTGTTTCCACCGGCACGGCGGACATCGTTTTTTATGAACAGGGCTATTCAGACCGGGCGGTTATCCATATGACCGATGGCGACCGGAGATTTTCTTTTTACATCGCGCCGTTCCTGTCCCGGGTCAGAGTTTATGACGGTCATGTCGCGCCCAACGAAGCCGGAGGAGGGGCGTAAAATTAATGATCAGGAATCGTCACCAGGAGGCCTCCGGATTTACGCTTATCGAGATTATGGTCGCCCTGGTTCTGCTGGCGATTGTTTTTATCGCTGTTTTCAGGCTGTTTTCCCAGACCATAACCACCGATGCCGCCACCCGGTTTTATACGGTGGCGCCCCTGCTGGCTCAGAAGGTTATGGCGGAAACCACCGCCGGGCCCTCAAGCGGCAGGTATGACTCCTCCGGTGAATTCGAACATTATCCCGGCTACGGCTGGCAGACGACTATTACCAAAGCCGATGCCGACGCTTTTGATTCCACTGCCGGCGATATGCAGCGAATCGATGTCACGGTCAGCCAGGCCGGCGGTCAGAAGTTCAAATTGAGGCGTTACGTGTTGTCCGGGCAGCCTTGACGTCCTCGTAAGAAGTCCAAACTGGGACGGCAAAGTAAAAAGCCGTTCTCCCCCGGATTTTTAAAAAGGGATTCTGAATGGGGCAGGCAGAAAAACAGACCGGCTTTACCCTGATTGAGATAATTGTGGCCATTTCACTGTTCGCGGTGGTGGTGACCATCCTGTTCGGATCTTTTTCGTTTTTGTTCTCCCGGGCCTCCTTTGTCAGGGAAGGCCTTACCGTTTATGAGCAGGCCCGCGTCTGCTTTGATCGCCTGTCCAATGACCTGCGTTCAATTTACGTTACCCTGCCTCCGGCTTATGAACCGCCGGGATTTGACGATGAGCCTGACCCCTGCCGGGTGGTGGCCGAATCCTCCTTCAAAAGGGAGCGCTACCTGAGGTTTACCGCCTTTGCTCATCTGCCGCTGGGCGGCGGCCTGCCGGCCCTGGCCGGTAATATTGTTTATTATCTGGAGGAAACTTCCGACGGCGGGCTGGTCCTCCGGCGCCGGGATAAGGCGCAGGTGTCCGGTCAGGAAGACCGCTTTGACATCCGCGATACTGACGGGGATGATCCGGTAGTCTGCGAGCAGGTGCGGTCTTTCTCGTTCAGTTTTTTTGACGCGGATGGCAACGATTATGATTACTGGGATTCGGAAGCAGATACCTTTGGTTACGCCACCCCGCGGGCGATTGAAGTGAGCCTGGTGGTGGCTTCCGGGGAATCCGAATACCGTTTTGAAACCATGGTTGAGCTGCCGGTTTACCGAGAGAAATGGGATGAGGCTGCCTGAGGTGAAAAATACGCTGCGGCAGAACCGGGGATTGGCCATCATCATGACCCTGATGATCATCACCCTGCTGGTGTCGGTGGTGATGGAGATCAATCAACGGGTCAGGGCGGGCGGGCATTCGGCCATGCTGTTTCGCGACCGGATGATCCTGTCCCAGATGGCCATGTCCGGCATCAACATCGGCCGGGCCATCCTGGTTGACGATAAAAAGAACACGGAAACAGATTCACTGCAGGAGACCTGGGCCGACCCGGAGGCCGTGGCCGGGATTGTGGCCCGGTTCCCGTTTGAGAACGGCCGGGTTGATCTGAAGATCACGGATCTGCGCGGCCGCATTCAGGTCAACGCCCTGGTGGATTATCCGGATGGCGTGAATTTTAATGAAAATCAGAAGCTGCTGTGGTACCGGTTTTGGCAGTTGATCGATGCCTATGAGGGGATTGATTATGATATTGAACCGATGGTTATTATCAACGCGGTCAAGGACTGGCTGGATGCCAATGATGACGGCGCCGTAACCGGCCTGGAAGGAGCTGAATCAGACTATTATCAAAGTCTTAATCCCCCATACAGTTGTCGTAACGGCCCAATAATTGATATTAATGAACTGGCCCTGGTCAAAGGTATCGCGCCGGAAATATTCCTTGATCCGGAAAGCGGCGCCGGCCTGGCCGCGTCCGTCACCACTTTCGGCATGACCGACGTCAAGCAGGGCGAAGGATTTACCTTTGATGGTAAAATCAATATTAACACCGCCCCGTCTTTCGTGGTTTCGGCGCTGCTGCCGTTGGAGGATGCTCACCTGGGGCAGGAAATCGTGGCCTATCGTTCGGAAACCTCGAATGATAATTTTGTCCATGATCTGTCCGATGTGAACTGGTATAAAAACGTGCCCGGTTGCAGTGAATTGAATATTGCGCCGGATCTTATCACGGTTTCCAGTGATTTTTTTCAGATCGAGGCCACGGCGATCATGGGTGAGACAAAGCTGACCCGAACGGTGGTGGCGCGGCGGGAAAAAGACGCTGAAACCGGCCAATGGTATTGCCGGGTATTGAATTGCCGGTAATGATACGATATGCATAAGCAGGTCAATTTATGATTGACCTCCCGGGGGAAAAGCCCAATTATTGATAAGTTAGTAACAAGTTTTAATTTGGCAGGGGCAGGAAGGCTATATGGAAGGCAAAATTCTCGGTATAGATATTGGTGAAGCGTCGGTGTCCCTGGCGCTGGTCACCATTGACAAGGCCGAGCAGCGACTGGCGGCGGCGGTGCGGATGCCTTTTTCGGGCCGGGAGGCCAGGCAGACCGTGGCCGAAGCCAGAAAGGTCCTGGCCGGGCGAGCCGATCTCAGCGGTGCCGCCTGTATCGCTTCTTTGCCCGACAGTTATGTTACTTATCGTACCGTCCATCTGCCCTTTGCCGAGCGGAAAAAGATCGACAAGGTGATTCCTTTTGAGCTGGCTCCTTTGCTGCCCTATCCAGTTTCGGAAGTGATGATTGATTTTTGCGTAACCGGTGAATCAACAAACGAAAAGGGGCAGACGACTGTTCTGGCCGGAGCAGTTCTGAGGTCAAGGCTGCGGGAATACCTGGCTGATCTGGCCGGACTCGGCCTGGAACCGGATATGGTTGTTCCCCGAGGCTTCACCGCGGCCGCTGTTATGGCCAAAAATAATTCTTCCGCCCTGGTGGTATCGCCCGATGGGGATCATAATTTTCTGGCCTGTATCGATAATTATCGGGTGCAGTTCGCCAGAAACGCGTCCCTGCCCCGGGATAGTGACCGGTTACCGGAGCGACTCGGAGCCCAGCTTCGTCACACCATGCTGGCCTGCCAGGAAGCCAATGGGACTGATTTCTCGCCCCGGGTTGTTTATCTGGCCGGACCGGCGGAGATGTCCCGGCAAGTCCGCGACTCCCTTGAGGAGCAGCTGGGCCTGCCGGTGAGACCGATCGATATGAGGCAGCAATGGCAGGAACTTCGAAGCGCCACCCTGATGGGAACGCTGGCCGGGACCACGGTCGATGACCAGCCCTCTGGTCAACCCGGTCAGGTCGATGATTCAGCCTTGGGCCTGGTTCTGCTGCGGCTGGCCCGGCGCCCGGAGCTGAACTTTCGAAAAGGGGAGTTCTCCATTTCCGGCAAATGGCGGCAATATCGGGATGTTCTGATCAAAACCGGCCTGCTGGGATTCCTGGTGCTGGCCTTGGGGCTGTCCGGTTATTTTTACGATCTATACCGGCTGCGGCAGCAAATCACGACCCTGGATTCCCGAGTCATCAATGTTTTTAAGGAATGCTGCCCCGATACAACCAGGATCGTTGATCCTTTGCCCCAGTTGCGCTCGGAGTTGAAACAGCTTAAAGAAAAAAGCGGCATGCCGGCCTGTGACCCTATCTCCCAGGATGTCCTGCATGGCCTTTAAAAGTTGATCAAAAGACTTTTCTTCGTCTGTACTTAATTTTTCCGCGCTCTCGGCCTCAGTGGAGGCAAACTGCTC
>JAWOCW010000388.1:0-2624 GCA_046483615.1 Desulfosudaceae bacterium | reverse complement strand
CCTTTTGGGGAAAAGCCGGTTGCCACCGGCCGCGTTAAGAATTTCTCGCTGTCTGAGGGCGTCAGCCCGAGTTCGAGAAATTTAGCGGACGGTGGTAACCGGCCCCCAAAAGGGGCCAGGTGCGAAGAAGAACCACTTCCACCGAGACCGCTGAATTTTTATTTATACTATTTTAGGGGGATCATTTTACCTTTATATATTTGAAACGTTAAGTCAGGGTTATGATCAGCATGATGAGCGGGTTAGATGACAATAAACAGGCCGGACTGCGCCAGCGTTTTGACGACCTGGCCCCCGACCGCGGTTTCTGGAAAAATAAAAACCGCTATTATTACCGGGAACAGGACCGGTTTTTAAAATTTCTTATTCCGGAAGGGGCCTCGGTCCTGGAGCTGGGCTGCGGCACCGGTGAATCGCTCAACGCGGTCAAACCCGGCTACGGGGTCGGGGTTGACTTCAGCGCCGGCATGCTGGACATCGCCCGGAAGCAATTTCCCCATCTCCATTTTCGGCAGGAAAATATTGAGCAGTTGCAATTCCGGGGAGAAACCTTTGATTTTATCATTTTAGTCGATGTCATCGGACACTTGCTCGATGTCGAGGAAGCCTTTAACCGGCTTCGCCCGTTTTGCAAAGCCACCACCCGCGTCATTATTTCCTATTATAATTTTTTCTGGGAGCCGGTTTTAAAAGCGGCCGAGAAGCTGGGTCTGAAAATGCCCGAAGGCATTCAGAACTGGCTTTCGCCGGAAGATATCAGCGGCCTCCTGAGCCTCGCCGACCTGGAGGTGGTCAAATCCGAATACCGGTTTTTAATGCCCGCCCGGATCCCCTTGGTCAGTAACCTGGTAAACCGGCACCTGGCTTCCCTGCCGCTTGTCCGGAATCTTTGCCTGTGCCGCTATTTCGTGGCCAGGCCCCTGAAATTAAGGGAGCGGAATCACTACGCCGTCACCATTCTCATCCCCTGCCGGAACGAAAAAGACAATATCGAACCGGCTGTCAGGCGTATTCCCGGGTTCGGCCAAAGCCAGGAAATAATTTTCGTGGAGGGCCATTCCTCCGACGGAACAGCCGCCGAGATCCGCCGGGTCAGTGAGCAATACCCCCAGAAAAACATCTCCCTGCTTTTTCAGGACGGCCAGGGAAAAGGCGACGCCGTCCGCAAGGGATTTGACGCGGCCGCCGGAGATGTCCTCATGATTCTCGACGCCGACCTGACCGTCCCGCCGGAAGATCTGCCCCGGTTTTACAAGGCCCTGGTCAATGATCACGGTGAATTTATCAATGGCTGCCGCCTGGTCTACCCCATGGAAAAAGAGGCCATGAGGTTTGCCAACCTGCTGGGCAATAAGTTTTTTTCCATGGCCTTTACCTGGATTCTCAATCAGCGCTTCAAAGATACCCTGTGCGGCACCAAGGTGCTTTACCGGACCGATTATGAAAGAATAAAAAAGGACCGGGGCTACTTCGGGGAGCTGGATCCTTTCGGCGATTTTGACCTGATTTTCGGGGCGGTCAAGCAAAACCTGAAAATCATCGAGATACCCATAAGGTATCGGGAAAGAACCTACAACACCACCAATATCAAACGATTTCGCCATGGCTGGCTGTTACTGAAAATGACGGCCAGGGCCTATTTAAAGATAAAAGCCGTTTAATACGGATCGTTCATAAAATATTCGGGTTAAGATGTCTTCTTCTTTTTACCAGCGGTTCTCCGGCGCCAAAACTTTCCGTGTCTTAAGCCTCGCGGTTCTCCTGGTGGCGGCCCTGCTGCTGCGGCTCCATCACCTGGATTATGAGAGCCTGCACATGGATGAGCTGCGCCAGGTATCCTATTACGAACAGTCGTTCCGCCGGATCATCGACCTCGCGGCCAGTCAGCAGCAACCTCCTTTGGACTACTGGATCGGCCATGTCATGGCCGGCGTTTCGGCGTCGGATTACGCGGTCAGGCTGCCGGCCGCCCTTTTCGGCACCGGCCTGCTCCTCTTTTTTATATTGTTTGTCAGCCGCTATTGCTCCTGGTTCACGGCTCTCGGCTTCGGGGCCGTCATGGCTTTGCTGCCTTATCAGCTGTACTATTCTCAAGAGGCGCGACCCTATGCCATTGCCTTTTTCTTTTTTATGGTCTTTATCTGGTCGCTGGACAAATACCTGTACGCTTCTGAAACAAGGCCTCGCTTTTGCCTGCTGGTCTTTTTGTCCTGCCTGGGCCTTCTTTTTTCAAGAACGCTCAGCCCGCTGGTGGTCGTCAGCGTCGTCCTGGCCCTCCTTTGCGGCTGGCTGCTGGTGAGGCTCCTCAGGCAAGGGTTTAAAACGGTAGGTCCTTGGCAGCGTTTTGTTTCAGCCGCCGGCGTGATCGTACTGGCGCTGCTCATCTACCTGCCGTTTCTGCGGAATATTCTGTCTTTGGGAGGCAGGTACACGGTCGGCCGGGCCGACAGCTTCAACCGGGAAGTGCTCCTCAACGGTTTCCGCGATTTTGATTTATGGCCGCTTTGGAAAGCCTTTGCCGTTCAGACGGAACCTTTGACAATAGTGCTTGCCCTGCTGGTTTTACTTGCTCCCCTCCTGATCCTGTCTCGCCGAAAGCGTGAACCGGGTCTGGTGGCCATACT
>JAWOCW010000377.1:0-9513 GCA_046483615.1 Desulfosudaceae bacterium | reverse complement strand
CATAACGGACCTCCTATATTTATTATTTTGGATAACAATGATTCGGTTTAAAGTTGCCGGCCGATCATGATGGCCAGATCCACCATGCGGTGGGAATAACCGGCTTCATTATCATACCAGGACAGTACCTTGATCATATTGTCAACCGTGTCGGTGGTCTGGGCGTCAACAATGGAGGACAGGGGCGAACCGTTAAAATCTGAAGAAACCAGGGGCAGATCACTGTAGCCGAGGATGCCGGACAGCTCCTGCTCGGAAGCCTCCTTCAGGGCGGCGTTGACGTCCGAAGCGGTAAAGCCCGATTTTTCCACGGTGGCCACAAAATCCACAATCGAGACGTTGGGGGTGGGCACCCGGATGGAAAGGCCGTTCATTTTACCGGCCAATTCCGGCAGAACCAGGGCCACGGCCTTGGCGGCGCCGGTAGTGGTGGGGATCATGGACAGTCCCGCTGCCCGGGCCCGCCGGAGGTCCTTGTGCGGAAAGTCGAGCAGCCGCTGATCACCGGTGTAGGAGTGGATGGTTGTCATTAATCCTTTTTGGATGCCGAATTGTTCGTGGATGACCTTGGCAACCGGGGCCAGGCAATTGGTGGTGCAGGAGGCGTTGGAAATAATATCGTGCTTGCCCGGATCATAAACAGTGTCGTTCACTCCCAGGACTATGGTGGCATCCGGCGACTTGGCCGGAGCTGAGATGATGACCTTGCGGGCGCCGGCTTCAAGATGCCCGGCGGCGGCTGATCGTTCCCGGAAGAGGCCCGTGCATTCAGCCACCACCTCGACTCCGAACTCCTTCCAGCGGAGTTTGGCCGGTTCCTTGATGGAGGTTACCGGAATAGTCCGCCCATCGACAATAATCCCGTTTTCCGTGGGGGTTACCTCGGCATCCAGCTTGCCGTGCACGGAATCATAAACAGTCAGATGGGCTATGGTTTCCGGGTCAGTCAGGTCGTTGATGGCCGTCACAGTTATCTCCGGATTATTAAGCGCCGCTCTGAAAATCATTCTGCCGATACGACCGAAACCATTAATGCCTATTGCTGTTGCCATGACAAACCTCCTTAATTGATGTACTCGTAAAAAGACGTGGTGAGACGGCTTTGTAAAAAGTTCAAGATCAAGGCTTGCGCAATCACGAAGAATGCAGCGTACTTAGCGTACGTGAAATTCTGAGTGATTGCGCGTAACGCAGATATTGGACTTTTTACGAAGCCGTCTTAATCGTTTTGTCCATTATTATTGCGTCTTCCTGGATATCATAATAATCTTTTCGTCGTCCACATTCCCGGAACCCGAGTTTCCGGTAAAAACTGATGGCGGGCTGATTTGATTGCCTGACTTCCAGAATTATTCTCGCGGTCCTTCGGCGGCCGGCCAGCGTCATGACCATTTGCATCAAGCCGGTGCCGATCCGGCGATGACGATATTGCTCGGCCGTGGCCAGCTTTAATACATGTATTTCATCAATAATCACCTGGAAGAAAACATAACCGATCAGCCGGTCACTGCCGGCCGGCCTGGCGACGTAGCCTGCCGCTCCCGGAGCGGCTAATCCTTCTGACCAGGCGGCACTGCTCCAGGGGGAGAGGAAACATTTTTTTTCCAGGAGCGCCAGGCGGGGAAGATCGGCCTCCGTGAGAGCGGAAAGGCGATATGACTGGGCCGGGTTTGGGCCTGCTTCACGGCAGCCTTCGTCAGACACGTTTGTTGCCTTTTAAAATACTGCTGGCAATACTGATGCTTTTCTTCCCATAGTCCTCCACTTCTACCGCTATATCGGCAAGGGTTTTTTCCTGCCTGATTTTTAAAGCCTTGATCAGAATCGGCAGGTTGACGCCTGACAATACTTCCACGGCGTCTTCTTCCAGGAAAGAATAGCTTAAATTGGACGGCGAACCGCCGAACATATCGGTCAAAATCAAGACGCCGTGGTCGGTTTTAACCTCTTGAATGCCGCGGGCGATCTTTTTGCGTAGATTCTCCGCGTTTTCATTCAGATCTATGGAAACCGCTTCCAGAAATTCAGGACGAATGCCCAGAATAAATTCCGCCGCGTCAATCAGGGCGTCCCCGAGGTTCTGGTGGGTTACTATCAGCAGGCCTGTCATCATAATCGTTTTCTGGTGTCCTTCTTAAAGACATTATTCGGGATGAAGCATTGATGTTTAATTTTATTCCTGCCAGATATCCCGGTGAGTTATTTCAATATGTTCTTCGGTGGCGCTTAAATGATCAAACACCGCCAGGGCTATGGCCACGCTGCGATGACGGCCACCGGTACAACCGATGGCAATGGTGAAGTAAGCCCGTGGTTCCTGTTTGTATAATGGGATTAAAAAATCAAGTAAATCCAAAAATTTATTCATAAAGGCGGTGCCGTTTTGATGGCCCAGAACATAATTATTGACCTTTTCTGATTTCCCGTCAAGATTTTTCATTTCCGGCACAAAATAGGGGTTGGGCAGAAACCTGACATCCATGATCATGTCCGCGTCATGGGGGATGCCGAATTTAAAACCAAATGACAGCACGTGGATGCGCGTGGGGGTTCTTGATATATGCTGCAGCTGGTTGTAAATGAAATGTTTCAGTTCATGAATGGTAAAACCGGAAGTGTCGATGATTTGATCTGAGGCCTGGCGCAGTTGCCGGAGTAGTTCTTTTTCCGTTCGAATGCCTTCCAGAAGCCCCTTGCCCCCGGCCAGGGGATGGTGGCGCCGGGTCTGGCTGTACCGCTGGATCAAAATATTTTCTCCGGCCTCGAAAAAGAGGATCTCCAGAGCGTATCCTTTTTGCCGGAGTTGTTCAAAAATCACCGGGTATCTGGTCAGAAAATCACTTTCGCGAAGATCCATGACAAAGACCAGGCCGTTTACGCCGGCGGCCGTCTCCACGGGTATCTCCAGAAATTTGGGCAGCAGCGCCACCGGCATATTGTCAACGCAATAGAAGCCGGCATCCTCAAAAGCGTCCAGGGCGGTGCTTTTACCGGAACCGGACAGGCCGGTCAGAATTTTTATGGAAAAACGGCGCATTTTTTAATCGGAGGTTGTGATCGTTTTTGATTAGTCGCGCCTGAACCTGAACGATCATGGTTCTTCGTCGAATTCCTCGATGATGGCGCAGATGGATTCCGCGTCCGGGGCGTCCAGGAGCCGTTGCCGGAACAGCTCATTTTTTAACAGTTTGGAAATTCTGGACAGGAGCATCAGGTGAACCACGGTGGCGCCTTCCGGAGTAAACAGCAGAAAAAAGATATGAACCGGCCGTCCGTCCATGGCGTCAAAATCAACTCCTTTCCGACTGATGCCGATGCACAGGATCTCTTCTTCCAGCTGTTTCAGTTTCCCGTGGGGAATGGCGATGCCGCCGCCGATGCCGGTGGTGCCGAGTCGTTCCCTTTCCATCAGCATGCGGACCAGTTTGCTGTGATCAGCCTTGGAGATATTCGCCGCCGGAACAGTCAGCTCTTCCAGCACTCCTTTCTTATCGCTGGCTTCCAGGGAAGGGATAACTGCTTCCGGTTTTAATACATCTGATAGTTTCATGGTCTGGCGCCTTTAATCGCGTGTTTCCTTATATTTTTGAGAGTTTTTATCTGTTTCGGAAGATATTTTTTCATGGACGATACGCCACTTGTCAGCGGATGTCAAATCGGCCGGCCGGTTTTTTGCTGAAAATCAAGGGGTGAAACATTCGGGCCGCCCCCTGGAAAGAATCCGGCCGCGCCCTCATAGCCCGGGGCGCGGCCGGACAGGTGGTGTGTACTTTGATCATTCCGGTTTACCCACGCTGGTGTTCTTGGAGCGCCTGGAACTGGCGCGGTGGTGGTCTTTTACTTTCTGCTTGTTTTTTTTGATTTGTTTTTCGATTTTATCCAGGACCAGGTCAATGGCGGAGTACATGTCTTCAGTTTCTTCCTTGCCGTTGATTTTCAGTTTGTCGCCGGTCAGCGTTATTTCGGCTGTATTTCTGAATTTTTCCACGGACAGGATGACCGCGGCTTCCACGTGGCCGTCAAAAAGTTTATCAAATTTACTGAGTTTTTCTTCGACAAAATTTTTGAGGGAGTCTGATGAATCAAGGTTTTTAAAGGTGACAGATACCTGCATAAAAAACCTCCTAATATTGTTTACGTTTGGTGGATGACAGGATTCCCATTGCTTCCCTGTATTTGGTTACGGTGCGACGGGCAATGTCGATGTTGGCATCTTTGAGCATTTTGGCAATTTTATCGTCACTGAAGGGCCTGGTCGAGTCTTCGTTTTTAATGATCTGCTTGATGGCGGCCTGCACGCTGGCCGAAGCCATGGAGTCTCCGTTCACGCGGTTTATGGAACTGTTGAAAAAATATTTCAGTTCAAAAATACCCTGCGGGGTGTGGACGTATTTATTGGTGGTTACCCGGCTGATGGTGGATTCGTGCATGCCGATATCCTCGGCCACGTCCCGGAGAATCATTGGTTTGAGGTAATCAACCCCTTTTTCAAAAAAATCGTACTGAAATTTAAGAATGCTGTTCATGACGTTATATATGGTTTTGCGCCGCTGCTGGATGCTTTTGATCAGCCAGGACGCGGAACGGATTTTTTCCTGAAGATATTCCCGGGTCTGTCTGGCCACCCGGGCGTTGTCGGTGGCGGTTTTTTTATAGTAACTATTGATGTTTAACCGCGGCAGATCATCATCATTGAGGGTAATAATAAACTCATCTTCGTATTTATAGACATAAATGTCAGGAATAATATACCGGGTCTCCTCCAGCTGGAATTCTCTGCCCGGCCGCGGCTCCAGCCCCTGGATGACGTTGATGGCGGTGATGGTATCAGCCAGGCTGATTTTCAAGTCTTTGGCGATGGCTTTATAGTTTCTGTTTTCAAGTTCTTTCAGGTAATTGTTAATAATGTCGAGGACAATGGCATCATGGATACCGAGGTGGTCAAGTTGTATTAACAGGCATTCCCTGAGATCGCTGGCGCAGACACCCGGCGGATCAAAGGTTTTCAGGACGGTCAGGACCTCCGCCACTCTTTCCGGAGATTCTCCGGCGGCAGCCGCGATTTCCGCCTCACTGGCTTTCAGGTAGCCGTCATCATCGACATTGCCGATAATCAGGCTGGCAATCCGTTCGTCCTCTTCCTCCGGTATGGTCATTAAAAACTGCCATAAAAGATGATCCTTAAGCGATTTTTTGGGGGCGATAAAGGACTCATACTGGGGGCTTTCCCGGGATTCGGACTCAAAATGGACCCCGCCGTAGGAATTGTATTCATTAAGATAGTTTTCCCACTCGATCTGGTCGGTGATCTTGTCTTCTATGGCGACTTCTTTTTCGGGGCTGGTTTCCGCCACGGTTTCCTCGGCGCCCCTCTGATCCTCTTCACTGTCCGTCTCGGTTATCTCTTCCAGGGCCGGATTTTCGGAAAGTTCCTGCTGGATCCTGTCCACCAGTTCCAGCCGGTTCAGCTGCAGCAGCTTAATGGCCATCTGCAGCTGCGGGGTCATGACCAGTTGCTGCGATAATTTCAGGCTTTGTTTTAAATCAAGTGACATAGCTATAGTCTGAACTCGTCGCCCAGGTATATTCTCCGGGCGGTTGGACTGTTGGCGATTTTGCTGGGCGAGCCGTGTTCAACCACCTGGCCGTCGCTGAGAATGTAAGCATGGTCGCAGACCTGCAACGTTTCCCGAACATTGTGGTCGGAAATAATAAGGCCGATATTTTTATTTTTCAGCTGGTTGATGATATTTCTTAAATCGGCAATGGCCAGGGGATCGATCCCGGCAAAGGGCTCATCCAGCAGGATGAAGGACGGGGAGGTCGCCAGCACCCGCGATATTTCCAGGCGCCGCCGTTCGCCCCCGGACAGGACACTGGCTTGCTGCCGCGCCAGATGAGCGATGTTGAACTCTTCCAGAAGCCGATTGGTGCGCTCCCGTTGCTGGTCTTTAGGAAGGTTAAGGCATTCCAGGACGACCCTGATGTTGTCTGCCACCGTCAGTTTTCGGAATATGGACGGTTCCTGGGGAAGGTAGCCAATGCCCCGACGGGCCCGCTGGTGCATGGGCAGATCGGTAATTTCTTCATCATGAAAGTAAACACTGCCGCTATCCGCTTTGATGATGCCCACGGCCATGTAAAAAGTAGTGGTTTTCCCGGCGCCATTGGGACCGAGCAGGCCGACTACTTCGTTGTTTTGCAATTCAAGACTGACGGAATTAACGACTTGCCGGCCGTGATATTGTTTGGTCAGATCGCGCAACGATAATGATGTCATCCGTGATTCGCTTTACTCCAGATTTTTTACCGGCTGTTATTATCGGTGGAGTGGGATTTGATGACAGCTTCCACCCGTTGGCCGGAACTGCTTTCAACGGTGACCGCTTCGCTGACCGTGTGCATGATTATTTTTTCACCGGCGATGCGTCCGCTTTCTCCGGTAACCCTGGCGTTCTGCCCGGTCAGTACTATGGTGTTCTTATTTTTATCATACACGGCTTTTTCCGACTTTGCAATTCTTTCCCCGGATTTGATGGTGACGTTGCCGGTGGCGATTATTTTGTTGAAGGTTTCATTCAGGGGAGCGTCGTTATTTTCGCCGGTGTCGGCGGCGGTATAAAATACCACCAGGTTGTCGGCGGTGATAATGAAGTTTTCGCCAATGGCCCGGACATTGCCTGAAAATACAGCCTGCCGGTCTTCTCCGCTGCGGGTTTCCAGCCTGTCGCGCGTAATGCGGACGCGGCTGTCGCCGTTGTCATCCGGGGATTGCCCGGCCGAATCAGCGGCGTCCGCGGCGGCGTCCGCGGCCACGGTTACTGCCGGCGTGACTGCCAGGCCAAGGGTAAGAATCAAGACGGAGATCAGTCCGGGTCTCATCAATCTGGGTCTCCTCAGGCTGTTTTTTAACGGGTTCATGAATTATTTTAAGATTTTTTAACCGCCGGGCGGGCTGTCCAGCAGACCGGTCACGTTTCCCTGGAGTATGGCTTCCCTCTGTCGCAGATCATAAATCATGGTGTCACCGGTTAGCCTTGACGAATCGCTGATGATTACGACGGGTTCCTGGCTTGACATTATACGCTTTTGTTCCCGGTATTGCAATGTCTCGGCCTGAATCTCGTAGCGGTCGTTGTCAATCAGGACGTTCCCGGCAATCTCGGCATCGCCGCTGCCCAAAAAGAATTTTCCCCGGTCGGCGGTTATCCGGGAAGAATCCCCGCTGGTGCTGGAAACATCAAGTGACAGGTTCTGCATGATGGTCTGATTCTTTTGCCTGATCAGCCTGGCGGAGGCCGCTCGCAAGGTCCATTGGCGGCGGCCGTTTTCATATGTTTCCTGGCGGATGTCGGTCAGAAAAACATCCGGAACGGAGCTGAAGTCAGGCCTCCGGGACTGGCCGTTTTTTGACAGGCCGGGGTGGTGGAGATACAGGTAGGCCGCGGCGGCCAGACCGGCCAGAATGATAACTACCGGGATGATTCTTATTTTTTTATGAATGGCCATATATCCTGCTCGATTACCGGTAACGGTCCAGAGCTTCTTCCCAATTGTCCTGGGCCCGCAGGATTGCTTCACAGATTTCCCGGACGGCGCCATGGCCGCCTTTGGCCCCGGTTACCAGCGCGGCCAGGGCCCGTACTTCCGGATGGGCGTCCGCCACGGTCATGGGCAGGCCGACCTTTTTTAAAAGGGGAATATCCGGCAGGTCATCACCGACAAAAGCGACCTCTTCCGATGAGGACAGGGAAGTTTCGGCCATTATATCGGAAAGCAGGGCGCCCTTGTCCCAGACATCGTCATACAGATGGACTATACCCAGCTCACGACACCGCCGCGTTAAAGCCTTGGAAGAACGGGCGGTGACAATGCCGGTCATGACGCCGGACTGCATCAGCATTTTAAGGCCGAGTCCGTCCTTGACGTTGAAATACTTGGATTCGGCGGCCGAGCCGGTATAGATGATTCTGCCGTCGGTCAGGACGCCGTCAACGTCCAGCAGAAGCAGCTTGATTTTTCGCAGTCGGAGCCGGGCGGTGTCGTCATTCATGAGCTAACCTCGGGATCCGGCTGGATCGCTTTTCTGATGGCCTGTAATTTTCGCAGAACGCTGGTGATATCGTCAAGATGCAGGGAGTTGGGGCCGTCGCACCGGGCCTGGTCCGGATCAGGATGCACTTCCAGGAAGATGCCGTCCGCCCCGGCGGCTACTGCCGCCCGGGCCAGGACCGGCGCGAACTGTCTCTGGCCGCCGGAGCTGGTGCCGCTTCCTCCGGGAAGCTGGACACTGTGGGTGGCGTCAAAGATAACCGGTTTCCCGGTCTGTTCCTGCATGATGGGAATACCCCGGAAATCCACCACCAGGTTATTATATCCGAAGACGCTTCCCCGTTCCGTAATCAGAATACGGTGGTTGCCGACCGAGGCGGCTTTATCAATAATGTTGCCCACGTCCCAGGGAGCCAGAAACTGTCCTTTTTTAATATTTATGATTTTACCGGTTTCCGCTATTTTGATGATAAAATCGGTTTGTCGGCACAAAAAAGCCGGCACCTGCAGGATGTCGAGTACTTCGGCGGCCGGAGCGATTTGTTCCGGCAGATGGACGTCGGAAATTATGGGTATATTCAGCTGCTGCTTGATCTCTTTTAAAATCTCCAGGCCTTTCTCCAGGCCGGGTCCCCGGAATGAAGTGATAGAACTGCGGTTGGCCTTGTCATAGGAGGCTTTGAAGATAAAAGGCAGGTTCAGTTCATCGGTAATCGCTTTGAGTGTCCGGGCTGTCTGTAAGACGGTCGCATAATCTTCAATGACGCAGGGACCGGCCATGATCAACAACGGCGAATCCCCCCCGACGCGGATATTTTCTGCTTCTATTATATCGGTCATTTCGGAGCACCTTTTTTATATTAAATTTACCTTTTAAAATTTCACCCCCACGGCGGAGGCCGGGGTCCAGTAAAATCAGATGATTCTGGATTCCGGGTTAGCCCGGATATTTCATGAATTTTTTTGAAAATAATTACTTTATTGCATCATTCCAATTATTTATATTGCATTAAGCAGTCATTACAAAATTACAAATTGTCATTTTTGATTTGCGGATAAAGGCAATTTTATATCAAAAAAATTCACCCTGCGGGCGAGTCGCCTTGGGCGCAACTGCTTTGTTGCAGGCCGCTCGCGGTAGATTTACTACAGCTTCGCGTCCTGCGCCTTGCATTTGCGCCCAAATCGACTCGTGAAACATCCGGGTTAACACCGGATAATCATTCGGTTTTATTTAATCTTTTTGTTTGTTTCGAAAAACAGACCACCTTTTAAACCCGGTAAAACATTGTTTATGAGAGCATACAAAGAAATTTTTTCTTGACAGCGCTCCAGAATAAAGGCATTCAGAAGTTGCTTTGTCGACAATCGACAAGCGGCAAACAAAAATCGACCACAAAAAAAGGCCATCGGAAAATGACTGAAAATCAGCCCTCCGCGGACTTTCCGCGGGACCTGCTC
>JAWOCW010000176.1:0-3464 GCA_046483615.1 Desulfosudaceae bacterium | reverse complement strand
TTCACCGCGGGTTGCTTCTCTCCTTTGTGCTACCACAGCTGACCGGCAATATCAATTATCTTTTAATCACGGCCTGCTTATGATACCTTATTGTCCAAAATAAAATTTCAGCTTAAAATTTCAGCGGTCTCGTTGAAAGTGGTTTTTATTCGCACCTGGCCCCTTTTGGGGGCCGGTTACCACCGTCCGCTAACCCGGATATTTCACCGGCTATCTCTCAGGGGGAGAGGCCCATGTTTGATAAGGATAAATGCGAACTGTGCGGTGAATGCCGTCGCCAATGTCTGTACATCGATTATCCTGAAGGCACCGAAGCCCCGGCCATGGAAAAGCTGAGCAATGGTCAGATTGACCAGGAGACCGAAGACTGGCTGCGGCAATGCCTCACCTGTTTCGCCTGCAACGAATACTGCCCCAATGACGCCCGGCCCTTTGATCTTATCCTGGAACGCCTGGAACAACTGGGTGACTATGTCAATCCCGACCTGCTGCCCCTGGCCGAGCAGATGTTTACCCCCAGGACCTCTTTTGCCCCCAAAGCTACCGGACCGGTGGCCCTCTCCCTGTGCACCATTTACGCCAGCATTCCCTGGGCTTTTTCCGGCAGCCTTTTTGACCACCTGCCCCAGCTGAAAGGGACCCATTTTTTCTGTCATCTGATCTATCCCCACCTGGGCAACGAATCACTGCTGCGGAAAAAACTTCCGGAACTGCTGGCAAAGTATGCCGAGCTGGAGGCCGAAACAATTATCTTCGCCCATGACGACTGCTACGCCGTCATGACCGACGCCGTGCCCCGCCACGGGCTGGAACTTTCTTTTAAACCGGTTCATCTGTATGAGTACCTGCGCGACACTTTAAAACAACGGCAGTCTGAGATTCGCCCCCTGAACATGAAAGTCGCCTATCAACGTCCCTGCGCTTCCCGGTTGACGCCCTGGAAGGAGCCCTGCCTGGATGAAATTTTTGACCTCATCGGGGTTGAGCGGGTGGATCGCCGATACGACCGGGGCCGGTCCCTGTGCTGCGGCCAGGATATGGGCGGCATTCAGAGCCGGGGACCCCGGTTCCCGGAATTCAAGGATATCAACCTGGCCGACGCGGCCGCCCACGGCGCCGGGGCCATGGCCTACCTCTGCCCCATGTGCCTGGACGCTCTTGGCCGGAACGCCCGGCAACACGACCTGGACAATTACATGGTCTCCGATCTTTGCCGCCTGGCGCTGGGCGAAACCCTGCCGGAGGAGGCCTACGCCGGATTCCGGTAACCGAAGCGCCTTTCGATCTTCCGCGCTCCGGTCAGACCGGGAAAAAGGCCGTCCGGCAAGATATTCCGGGTCACGGCCGGGGTTGTAAACAGTTGTAAAATCGCCGCACCAGTGGGGAAATTATGAACTTTGAACTTTCCAGAGAACAGGACATGATCCGCAAAGAGGTGCGCCAGTTCGCCCGCAACGAAATTGAGCCGGCGGCGGCCGAACTTGACGACCGGGAAACCTTCTCTTCCGAACTGACCCTTAAGATGGGCGAGCTGGGCCTGCTGGGCATGTTTGTCCCCGAAGCATACGACGGCCAGGGCATGGACTATCTCTCCTATATCATCGCCGTGGAGGAGCTGGCCCGGGTGGACGGTTCCCAGGCCGCCACCATCGCCGCCGGCAACTCCCTGGGTATCGGCCCGCTTTACTATTTCGGCAACGAAGAGCAAAAGAAGAAATTCCTGCCTAAATTGTGCCGGGGGGAAGGCCTGTGGGGATTCGGACTGACGGAACCTTCCGCCGGTTCTGACGCCGGCGGCAGTAAGACCACGGCCGTTCAGGACGGCCGGGACTGGGTCATCAACGGCTCTAAGATTTTCATCACCAACGCCGCCTGCGACCTTTCTTTGGGGGTGACGGTGCAGGCCGTCACCGGCCAACGGGACAGCGGCAAGCCCGAATACAGTTGCTTTATCGTGGAACACGGCACGCCCGGTTTCCAGGCCGTGCCCATGCACGGCAAAATGATGTGGCGGGCCTCCAACACGGCCGAACTCTATTTCAACGAGGTGCGGGTGCCGGCCGAAAACCTGCTGGGCAGCAAGGGCGACGGCTTTCACCAGATGCTGGCCACCCTCGACGGCGGCCGCCTGTCCATCGGGGCCATGGGGCTGGGCGGCGCCCAGGGCGCTTACGACCTGGCCCTGCGGTACGCCCGGGAGCGCCAGCAATTCGGCCAGGCCATCAGCAAATTTCAGGCCGTGGCCTTCAAGCTGGCCGACTGCGCCACGGAAATAGAATGCGCCCGCAACCTTTTATACAAAGCCTGCTGGCTGAGAGACAACCACCGGCCTTTTGAAAAAGAGGCCGCCATGGCAAAATTATATTGTTCCGAAACCATGGGCCGGGTGGCCGACCGGGCGGTCCAGATTCACGGCGGCTACGGCCTCATGAAAGACTACCAGGTGGAAAGATTTTACCGGGACCAGAAACTGCTCGATATCGGCGAAGGCACCTCCGAAATCCAGCGGCTGGTTATTTCCCGCTACATTGGCTGTTAACTGTCAAGCGAAACGGACTCGTAAAAAGCCCCCAGCAGCCTGCCGCCTTCACCCCGGCCCGGGCCGGGTGAGATTGCCGGGGGTTTTACGAAGCCGTCAAGGAAGGTGGTCATGATTCAGAAAAAAGACCCTCCCCACATTAACGTGGACTATTTTGAAGACCTGACCGGCGAGATCAAAACCGGCGGGTCCTCCGGCGAGGACAAAACCGTGGGCGACCGGATCAGGCGGCTGCGGGAAGAAAAAGGCGTCTCCCTGGATGACCTGGCCAAGGCCACCGGTTTTTCCAGTCAACAACTGACCGCTTTTGAAAACGGCCAGGCCCAGCCTCAACTGGGCGCCGTCATGAAGCTCTCCCGGGCCCTGGAAACGGTTCTCGGCAAGCTGTTGTCCGGGGAAGGGGATAAGCCGGCGGCCATCATGCGGCAAGATACCCGGATCCCTTTTGAGCGATCGGCCAGCAGCGACCGGCAAACCATTTATTCCTATTTCAGCCTGGCCAGCGACGTCAAGGACCGGCACATGGAGCCCCTCATCGTCCACCTGGAGGAAAGCGCCGGGGAAAAACCGTCCGTGCATGAGGGCGAAGAATTTATTTATGTTCTGGAAGGCCGGGTTAAATTGACCATCAACGAGGAAACCCATGAACTGAACCCGGGTGACAGTGTCTACTACCATTCCAGCCTGCCCCACCTGATCACGGCCCGCGACGGCCGGGCCGTGATTCTGGCGGTCTTATACGAATAATGCGGCCCTCGTAAAAAGACAACTTTCAGAAGAAAGATGTTTTCGTAAAAAGCCCAAATTGAGACGGCAAAGTAAAAAGTTCAAGATCAGCTGACAAGCGGGGCGTCGCAAATCTCGAGGAATGGAGCGTACTTAGCAGTACGTGACATGACGAGAGATGCAGCGCAACGAAGATATT
>JAWOCW010000115.1:0-2661 GCA_046483615.1 Desulfosudaceae bacterium | reverse complement strand
GACTGCGCAGCCGTGGCCTATCCGGCGCTCCACCCGGAGCTGCTTGCGGGGAAGGTTGTTATGATGGGCTGCCCCAAATTTGATGACAAGGATGCCTACGTTGAAAAATTTGCCGATGTGATTCACCAGGCCGGTCTTAACAGCATCACGGTGGTGATCATGGAAGTTCCCTGCTGCTCCGGTCTGCCCGGGATTGTCCAGAAGGCAATGGCAACGGCGGGCCGGACGGTTCCCCTGCGTGAGGTGGTTCTCAGTGCAAGGGGGGAGATGCTCTCAGATACCGGTATGCGGGCTGCGCGTGCTGAATCCGCCTGAGGCGGTGGGTATGAGGGGGGAGTTATTGATCGAGGATCAGGCGGACTTTTTTCGCCAGTTCCTCGTTTGAGAAGGGCTTTTGGATAAAGGTCACCCCTTCGTCAAGAATGCCGTTCCTGGCAATAATGTCCTCGGTGTGCCCGGACATGAAAAGTGTCCGGATTTCGGGGTTGTGAGCCTGGATCTGGTTTTTGAGCTCTTTTCCGTTCATCTCGGGCATGATCACATCCGTTAACAGCAAATGAATGGGCTCTTCGGCCTCCCGGCAGATCGCAAGCGCCGCGGCCGGCGTGAGGGCAGGGCGGATCGAATAGCCGTGCATCTCCAGCATCATCTGCGTCAGTTCCAGAACCTGCTCCTGGTCTTCAACCAGCAGGATGGTCTCATTGCCGGAGAGTTCCCCGCTGAGGGGGTTTTTCGTGGTTGGCCGGCTCTTCCCCTCAAACCGGGGGAAGTAGAGTTTAAACGTGGTTCCCCCGCCCGGTTCGCTCTCCACTGTAATCAGGCCCTGGTTTTGCCTGACGACGCCGTATATGGTGGCAAGACCCAGGCCGGTGCCCTGGTCTTTGTCTTTGGTGGTAAAAAATGGTTCGAATATTTGCTCCAGTGTTTTGGCGTCCATGCCCTGGCCGGTGTCGGAGAATGAGAGCAGCACGTAGTCGCCCGGTTTGACGTCATCCGAGATGTGGCGGCGGGCTTTTCCCAGCGTGGTATTGGCTGTTTCAATGGTGACTGCGCCAACTTCGGGTATGGCATCTCGGGCATTGACCGCGAGATTGGCCAGAATCTGGTCGAGTTGGGCGGGATCCATCCGGATCGGCCAGAGGTTCCTGCCGGGTTTGAATGAAATTGTAATGTTCTCGCCGATCAGCCGGTCGAGCATCCGCTTATGGTCTTTTATCGCCTGGTTCAGGCTGATGCTCCGGGGTTCAATCGCCTGCCTGCGGGAAAAGGCCAGCAGCTGCCGCACCAGGCTGCTGGAGCGCTGGGCGGCCTGGTAAATTTCATGAAGGTTCTGGTGCAGCCGGGAGTCAGGCGGCAGCGCGGAAAGGGATATCTCAGCATAGCCGAGGATAACGCTCAGCATATTGTTGAAATCATGGGCCACCCCCCCGGCAAGCCGGCCCACGGCCTCCATTTTCTGGCTCTGCAGGAGCTGGGCCTCCATCTGCTTCTGGTCGGTGATATTTAAAAACAGGGTCAGGATGTAGGCGCAGCCGCTGATTTCCATGATCCGGGCGAACATCAGGGAATTTAAAATACGGTCGTCCTTTGTCTTGAAATCCATTTCCAGACCACGCACTTCACCCGCCTCGGCAAGTTCGCGGATAAATCGCTCCCGGTCCGCCGGGGTGTAGAAATTCAGTTCCGTGGTGGTCCTGCCGATCAATTCTTGCCGGGTATAGCCTGTGAGCTCACAGAACTTGTTGTTTATCTCCGCAAGGCGTCCGGTTTCGGCCTCGGTCAGGGCGATGCCCTGGTAGGAGAAATCAAATATGGAGCGGAACTTGGCCTCGCTGATTTTCAGTGCTTCCTCGGCCCGTTTTCGCTCGGAGATGTCCCGGCTGGTGATTATGGCCTGTGCCTTGTGGCTGGCATCCGTGTGCCGCTGGCCGCAGGATTCCAGCCAGATGTAGCCGCGGGTGGGGTGCTGGTAGCGGTAGACCCCCCTGGCCTGGATGCCGTTGACAAAAGCCTCTGAGAAAACCTGCCAAATGGATTCCCTGTCATCGGGGTGGACATGTTCCATCACGCTTCTGCCGATTACCTCCTTGCCGCGGCCCAGCAGTAGCTTGTGGGAGGGGGAAACATAAGTGTAGCAGCCGCTTTCCCCGAAGGTAAACACAACATCGCTGATATTTTCTGCCAGAAACCGAAATTTTTGTTCCTTTTCCAGAAGCGCCTGCTCGGTGTGCTTGTGGGCGGTGATGTCGCTTATAATGCCTTCGAGCGCTTCGATGACGCCCTCTTCGGAAAAAACCCCGTGGCCCTGCTCCAGGACCCATTTTTCGGAACCGTTGATGTCGCGAATCCGGTACTGGCAGGTAAATGAATTTCCTTTTTCCAGGGCCTGCTGGACCTCGTTCCAGACCGCCGGGCGGTCCTCCGGGTGAATCAGGTGGGCAAAGGCGATCCGTCGGTTGTTGACAAGATCGCAGGCTTTATAACCGGTGAGCTGCTCTACTCCCGGGCTCGCGTATTGCATGGTCCAGAGCGCATCGTTTCGGCAGCAATAGATCATGCCGTTGAAGTTTTCCATCAGGGTGCCAAACCGGTTAAGGCTTTTTTGGCGGGCATTTTCAAAGGTTTTTTGGTCCAGCAGGGCGGTTCTTTTTTCAAGCGCCG
>JAWOCW010000109.1:0-2857 GCA_046483615.1 Desulfosudaceae bacterium | reverse complement strand
TGATCAGGTTTTCTTTGCCGGACATGCCGGACAGCATGGCCTGCCCGAGGTAATAGAGGAAATAGCCGATCACCGCCGCCGCCAGAATCGTCAGCAGAATTTTAAGTACCTGCTTCGGACGCCAGCAGGTAATGATGACCAGGGCCACCACAATGCCAATGGCCAGATAGGTATGAGTGTAAAAGAAGTTGTTGGCCAGGCGAAGAGCCTCATTCAGGTCCATAGTTCCCTCCCCTTGGGGTCAATTGTCCGGCAAAAGAGTTCCCCCCTCTCGCGGAGCCGGTGCCAGATTGTTTCGCAGATTGTATCTTAAATCCGCGTCGGCGAAAAGATTTTTTTCAAGCCGTGTCTCAAGCCGTTTCCAGGGGCGCCGGCCGGATTCATCGGCGGCCGTCCGCGGGCGGATCTTCAATCACCAGGTGTTTGGCGGCCAGCCGGACCAGCAGCAGCACCGGCACTCCCACCAGGGCGGTCACCAGAAAGAAGGCCGGGTAACCCAGGCTGTCGACCATGGTGCCGGAGTAGCCCCCGACCATTTTCGGCAAGAGGGTCATCAGGGAGCTGAAGATGGCGTATTGCATGGCCGTAAACCGGACATTGGTCAGGCCCGATAAAAAAGCCACAAAAGCCGCCGAGGCCAGTCCGGCCGCCAGGTTGTCCGCGGAAATGATCAGGTAGAGCAGGGGAAGGTTGTAGCCGGTTGCCGCCAGCAGCATGAACAGCAGGTTGGTGGCCGCGGCCAGAATTGCGCCGAGAAACAGCATCCGCATCACCCCGTAGCGGGTGGACAGCACCCCGCCCACGAAACCGCCGGCAATGGTCATGAACAACCCAAAGGTTTTGACGATGCCGGCGATCTGGGATTTGGAAAAGCCCAGGTCCTGGTAAAAGACGTTGGAAATGACGCCCAGCACGATATCGGAGATACGGTACAGGCCGATCAAGGACAACAGCAGCAGGGCCAGGCCCAGACCGTAGCGGCGGAAAAAATCCCGGACCGGTTCAATATAGGTGTCGATTACCATCCGGCGGTGAACCAGGCCGGCGGCCAGGGCCAGGCGGCCGATGATAACCGCCGCCAGCAGGGCCACTGCCAGGCGCAGCATCTCCACCACGAAACCGGCCAGGATGGCGCTGCCGGCAGTCCGGCTTAAAACCGGCTTCAAGCGGCCGGCCCAGTCTCCGGAAAAGTAAAAGGTAACCACAAAGCCCGCCACGGCCAGGATAAACAGGAGCAGCACCCGCAGGTAACTGGTAACGGGGTAGACCGGCAGATTCTCCTGGTTGACTTCCGGTTCCGGTACCAGCAGGGTGGTCATCACCCCGATCCCCATGGCCCCGGCCATGACCAGGTACGCTCCCTGCCAGGCCGTATAGCTGTATGCGCCTTTTTCCGAACCAAACCAGGCGGCCAGGTAAAGCGCGCCCGCCCCGGCCACCAGCATGCCGACGCGGTAGCCGGCGATATAGGCCGAGGCCAGCAGGGCCTGCAGGCGAACCCCGGCCGATTCAATCCGAAAGGCGTCGATGACGATGTCCTGGGTGGCCGCGGAAAACCCCAGCATGACCGCGGCCAGGGCCATGACGGTCAGCTGGCGGCGGCCGGCGGCCGGGTCGGTCAGGCTCATCCAGATGATGGCCGTGATGATCAGGAGCTGGGAGGTCAGGATCCAGGCCCGGCGGCGCCCCAGCAGGCGGGTCAGGATCGGCAGGGGCAGTTTGTCCACCAGGGGCGCCCAGACGAATTTAAAGGAATAGCCCAGGGCGGCCCAACTGAAAAAGGTTACCGCGGAACGTTCCACCCCGGCTTCCCGCAGCCATAACGATAAGGAGGAAAAGATCAGCAGCAGGGGCATACCGGCCGAAAAACCGTAAAAGAGCATGGTCATGACGCGGGGATGAAAAATCGATCCGATCGCCTGGCGCCAGCTTTGCCGCTTATTCGTAAATTCCGGTACGGTCATGGTTAACCTGTGGAGGCTGGGATAGAAACGCGGGAATATGTCAGGAGGCTGGTTTGCGGTCTTTTCGGAGAGAATAGGGGGTGTTCAACCGGTTCAGTTCCGCCAGCACCATTTCAATTACCGAATCGATCCGCCCGCTGATGACCGGCGTCAACTCAAGGCTCAAGGAATCAATGTCCGCCGGTTCCACCCCCAGAACGATAGTTTCCGGGACGTCACCAATGGCCTGGCAAAGGGTCAGGGTTTCCAGAAAATCAATCTGATGCAGGGAGTTTTTGGCGCGGACCCGTTCCGGTATGGCTTCTCCGGTTAAACGGTACAAATCGCCCGGTTGCCCGCCGTTGCGCACGGCATCAATAACGATCAGGTGATCCGCTTCAGCGATGACTCCGAGCAGGTTCAGGCCCAGCACCCCTCCGTCCACCAGGGAGACATTGTCCGGAAAGTCATACCGGTCCTCAAGCGCTTCAACCAGGCGAACCCCGAAGCCCTCATCGGTCATCAAAATACTGCCAACGCCCATGATCATGATATGCGGATCAGCCATATGTTTACGATACCTTAATTTTGTTGAGGTGGCGCCTTATGCCATCAGGATTTCTGATTTTAAAGATTAATCCGGATGGACATCAGGCGGGTACTGCCGGATTTCTTCCGCCTGCCCCGCGTCATGAGGCGGGGCAGGCGGAAGAAATTGTCGGGTAGCGGGCGCAGACCAGTCTATCAGGTGGCCTGTACCTTATAGACTTCATTGGAATCCGGATCAATAACGTGGATGCCGCAGGCGATACAGGGATCAAAAGAATGTACCGTCCGCAGTATTTCCAGGGGACGCTTGGGGTCGGCAATGGGAGTACCGATGAGCGCCTCTTCCACCGGTCCCAGCTTTCCGT
>JAWOCW010000105.1:0-5183 GCA_046483615.1 Desulfosudaceae bacterium | reverse complement strand
GATTATAAATCAGGAATTCGGGCGCCGGCTCAACACCTCTCCGGGCGCTGTCCGGCAGGATTTTTTTGAAGCCGGGTTAGCCCGGATATTTCATGAAATTTTTTGATCAATGCTGCTTTGGTTTATTATTTCAAAATGTTGTATTCTTTTTGCCCTGCTTCTAAAATTACAAAGTGTTATTTAAGATTTGTGGAATAAAGGCAATTTTATATCAAAAAATTTCACCCTGCGGGCGAGTCACCTTGGACGCACCTGCGTCGTTGGCCGATATTCGCGGTAGTTCACTACAGCTTCATATCGGCCGCCTTGCAGCTGCGCTCAAATCGACTCGTGAAATATCCGGGCTGATTCCGTAAAAAAATAAATTTAAAAAACCAGAACCGATCAGTTCCCATAACCCCTGAGCGACGAGACCGGGATTCTTATCACTGGATAATCATCTCACAGAGGCCGTCATAGACTGACGCATCACAGTTGACAAAGCTGATTGCCTGTGATATTTTTTAATAAGAGTACTAACCGGGCTTTCTTTCCATAACCTCGTAGCGAAGTTTGATCCTGAGTTTTTTGACACTGCTGATAAACATTGTTTACCGCTGTTAACAACGGCCGATTTTCGGTGATAAGGATCCACCGCTTATGGATATGAAGCGCAGCTATTATGAGGACGTGGAGGTCTTTTCCTCGGTGGTGATCGTTTTCTGGATTGCCGCTCTCCTCATCTTTCTGGCGGCTTTTCCCTTTCTGTTTAAAAACTATTATATTTACGTGGCCAATTTCATCGCCATCAATATCATCGTGGTGGTGGGGCTGAATCTGCTGGTGGGATACACCGGCCAGATATCCCTGGGACATGCCGGCTTTTTCGCGGTCGGCGCCTATGGCACGATCATCCTGATGACCCAGGCCCAGCTGCCGTTTCTGGCGGCCCTGATCCTGGCGGCCCTGGCCGCCGCCGGCCTGGGGTTTTTAATCGGCCTGCCGGCCCTGCGGCTGGAGGGCCCCTACCTGGCCATTGCCACCCTGGGTTTTGGCCTGACCATCACCCAGATTATCGGGAAAATCGACCTGTTCGGCGGCCGGCAGGGGTTGCAGACGCCGGACCTGATCGTCTTCGGCCGCCAGCTGGAGACGGACCGCGAGTTTTATTTCCTGGCCGTTACCATTACCGTCCTGCTGGTGCTGTTCGCCCGCAACCTGGTCCGAACCCGGGTGGGACGAGCCTTTATCGCCATTCGCGACGCCGATATCGCCGCCGAAACCATGGGCGTCAACCTCCTGCTTTACAAAACCCTGGCCTTTGCCGTCAGCGCCTTTTACGCCGGCGTGGCCGGCGGCTTGTACGCTTTTGTGCTGCGGTTTATCGATCCGGAAATGTTCAACCTGTTCATGTCCATCATGTTTCTGACCATGGCGGTGGTCGGCGGTCTCGGTTCGGTTATGGGACCGATTGCCGGGGCCATCCTGCTGGGCTGGCTCGACCTGGAACTGCGCAACATTCTCAGCATTCCCTACCTGGGGGAATGGCTGCGGGGTTTATCCCAGAGTTATTTTTCCCTGACCGGGGTGGCCAACATTCAATATATAGTTTTCGGCACCATTCTGATCATGATCATGCTGTTTGAACCCCTGGGAATTTATGGCTTCTGGATAAGAATCAAGAAGTACTGGCGGACCTGGCCCTTTTAAATAAAGGAGAGTCATGACAGAATTTCTGCAAATGATTAGCGGCGGCATCGCGGTAGGCAGCACTTACGCCCTGATGGGACTGGGCATGGTGCTTATCTATAAAGCCTCGGAAGTTCCCAATTTCGTCCAGGGGGAGATGGCCCTGCTGCCGGTGTTTGTTGCCTACCTGATCATGAATTCTTTCGGCCTGCCCGTTTACGCCGCCTTTGCCGGCGCTCTTTTGTTTTCCCTGTTCCTGGGCTGTTTTCTGGAATTCGCCGTCCTGCGCCGGGCCAAGGAGCCCAACGTGCTGGGGTTGATCATCATCACCATCGGACTGGAAATGGTCCTGCTGGGCCTGGTCTCCTGGAAATTCGGCGCCGATCAGCGCACCATGGACTTTCCCATAACCGCCTACGACAGCATCATGGTCGGTGATTTTTATATCAGCACTCTTAACCTGATTACCCTTATCAGCGCCCTGGTGATCATGATAGCGCTGTTTCTGTTTTTCCGCTTTTCCCGGTTCGGGGTGGCCATGAAGGCCACCCAGCAGAATGAAACCGCCGCCCGGCTGATGGGTATCAAAACCAACCGGGTCAAAATGGTCACCTGGGGCATTTCATCATTTGTGGGCACGGTGGCCGGGCTGCTCCTGTCGCCGATTATCATGGAACCCTACATGATGTGGGACCCCATGCTGAAGGGATTCGCCGGGGCGGTAGTGGGCGGTATGACTTCCCTGCCGGGGGCCGTCTTCGGAGCCTACCTGGTCGGCATCGTGGAACACCTCTTCGGCGGCTATGTCTCCATTGAATTCAAATCAGTGGTGGCTTTCGTGGTCATCGTCCTCGTATTGTGCGTCAAGCCCAGCGGCCTGTTCGCGCGGCATTACATAAAGAAAGTATAGGCCGGCGCTTTACCAGCCGCCGGTTGATCCGGCCGCTAATCATCGTGCCGGACGACAATAACCAAAAACAATTAATTATTCAGGGGGGCACCATGAAAAAGATTATTCTGGTCGCGTTAACAAGCCTGGCGCTGATGCTGGCGGCCGGCTCACCGGTTCTGGCCGAAGTCGGGGTTACCGATGACGAAATCCATATCGGCCAATGGAGTCCGCAAAGCGGCCCGGCCGCACCCTGGGGAGCGGTCGCCCGGGGCACGGACGCCTATTTCAAGATGATCAACGCCCAGGGCGGCATACACGGCCGCAAACTGGTTCACCACTTTTTTGACGACGCTTACAATCCCGCCAAAACCAAGGCCGGCGTCAAGCAGCTCCAGGAGCAGGAAGGCATGTTCTGCTGGGTCAGCGGCGTGGGCACCGCCTGCGGCCTGGCCGTCCGGGACTACCTCATGGAAAAGAAGATTCCCTGGATCGGACCGTCCGCCGGATCCCGCCACTGGGTTGATCCGCCTTTCAAGTATCTCTTTAACGTCTACCCGCTTTATCTCGGCGACGCCCAGGTGCTGTGCCAGTACGCCGTCAAGGAGATGGACAAAAAGAAAATCGCCATCGCCTATCAGAATGACGACTACGGCAAACAGGGACTGGAAGGGGCCGCCTACCAGCTGGCCAAGTACGGCATGGAACTGGTCGAGGCGGTACCGGTATCGGTCACGGACACGGATATGATTCCGCACCTCTCCAAGCTGAAAAAAGCCCAGGCCGACACGGTGCTGATGTTCGTGACGCCCGGCCACGTGGCCCGCATCATGGGCACGGCCAAAGCCATGCAGTTTGAGCCCCAGTGGATGTCCACCACCACCTGCGCCGACTTTCCATTGATGATGCATATTACCAAGGGAGCCTATGAAGGGGTCATCACCGCCTCTTTCGGAGTCATTGAGCCTTCCGGCAAGGTCGGCCAGGTCTTGAGCCTGGAGGACCCCTCCGATCAACTGAAAAAATACAAGGAAGAGGCCTTTGACAAGTTCGCGGCCAAGGATGAGCGCTGGGGCTACACTTTCTGCGCCGGCATTGCCTATGCCGAGCCCCTGGTGCAGGCCCTGGAAAAATGCGGCCGCGATCTGACCCGGGAAAAACTGGTCCAGGCCCTGGAAGAGCTGGATGATTTTGAGGGGCTCATGGGGGACGTGGATTACAAACCCTTTGATCCCGAAGACCCCCTCTGCCGGGTAGGCCAGAGCGAAGTCTTTTTGCAGCAGTGCACGGCCAACGGCGACTCCAAGATTCTGACCGACTGGGTCGAAACGACCTACCTGCCCCGGGACGAATAACCCGGCCGGAAACCCCGGCCCGAACCAGATGATCCACGGGCGCGCGGCGGTCAAACCGGTCGGCGCGCGCCTTTTTTCAACAACAGGTATGAAAAAATATGAGCTTTTTCGCGGTTCATGATCTTTCCATGATATTCGGGGGCCTTAAGGCCCTGGATAACGTCAGCCTGGAAATCAGCCAGGGGCAGGTGTTCGCGGTTATCGGCCCCAACGGCGCCGGCAAGACAACCCTGTTCAACTGCGTCAACGGTATTTATCCGCCCACCAGCGGAACAATTATGTTCCAGGGCCGGAACCTGGTAGGGAAAAAGCCCGATAAGGTGGCCCGGGCCGGAATCGCCCGAACCTTTCAGAACATCGAACTGTTCGACCGCGCCAACACCATGGAAAACATCATGCTGGGCCGGCATCTTTTCATGAAGACCGGCTTGTTCCGGGGCGGCCTGATGTGGGGCCGGCGCTCCTTCGCCGGCAAAGAAGAACAGGCCCACCGCCGCAAAGTGGAAGAGATCATCGACCTGCTGGAACTGCAATCGGTCCGGGACAAGTTCGTGGGTGGTCTGCCCTACGGTATCCGCAAAAAAATAGAACTGGGCCGGGCCCTGGCCACGGAACCGAAACTGCTGCTGCTGGACGAACCCTGCGCCGGCATGAACGCCGAAGAAAAGCAGGACATGATTTTCTGGATAAAGGACATCCAGGATGACCTGGGCATCACCATCCTGCTGATCGAACATGACATGACCATGGTAATGGACATCTCCGACCGCGTCCTGGTCCTGAATTTCGGACGCGTCATTACCGAGGGAACCCCGGAGGAAGTCCGGCAGCACCCGGAGGTGCTCAAGGCCTATCTGGGTGAAGACGACGAATCTTAGCCCGAATATTTCATGAATTTTTTAGAACATAGTTGGTTAATGCATAACTTCAGTTAGTTATTAATAATTGCAGATTATTTTCAAAATACAAATTGCAACTGGTTGTTTATGAACTTTTCACCATTTAAATGTCGAAAAAATTCCCCCTTCGGGCGAGTCGCCTTGAGCGCACCTGCTTTGTTGCAGGACACTCGCGGTAGATTTACTACAGCTTCGTGTCCTGCGCCTTGCAGCTGCGCTCAAATCGACTCGTGAAATATCCGGGCTAAGTCTTAATAAAATCCCGGATCAAGGCGATGGATTCCACCGGTTTTTCCATGGGAATCAAATGTCCGGCCCCATCAACCAGCCGGTATTCCCCCCGCGGAAAGGTCTCCGCCGCCTGCCGCAGAT
>JAWOCW010000092.1:0-3035 GCA_046483615.1 Desulfosudaceae bacterium | reverse complement strand
CAGGGCATCCTCCAGCGAGGGCCCGCCGGTTTCTCCGGCCAGACCGACCCGGCCGGCCAGTCCGCATAAAGCCACGGCCCATATCAAAATAACCAGCGCTTTAGGCCAATCAGTCAGTCTTCCCCCTTTCTGGGTTAGAGGCCTTTTTCCAGGCGCCGCACCGTAAACATGGCTTTGTCCAGATCCTGGTTGAATTTAACATTGCCCCTTACCAGGATGGTCTTGTGCTCAACCTGGCTGCCCAGCCTGGTGGTCATGTGAGTCTCTTGCTCCACCCAGATGCCGTCTATTTTTTCAAGACCCTTCACCTTCAGGTATTTGAGTTTGTCACTGCCCGCCACCCAGTTCACGGCCTGCACCACGCAATAGTTGTCCTGCCGGACGAAGACCACGCTTTTGGAATACCCGTAGGTGTCGATAACATGTTGATTCCGGGGGATGGCCTGGATCAGCCAGACCTTTTTACCGTCCACGCTGGCTTCTTTTAAAAGTTTGTAATCGTAATTGTCGATATCCCGCCGGGTCATATCGGCGTAGGAAAAATCCGAGCCCATGAAGGAGTCGGTCTTGTCGCCGGCGGCGATCCGTTTCGTCTTTTTCAAGGCCGGCAGATAAAGCCATTGATCGTCGTCTTTGTCAGGGTCATCATAATCATAGGTAAGGAATCCGGTGTCTTTGACTGACGCCGGAGCGGTGAAGAAGATGAGCTGCCAGGTATCCTCCCCGTTATCCCTGGTAAAGCTCCGCATGGATCGTTCCCGGGTGTGCTCATTTTTGTCAATCAGGATCATTTTCATGTCGGATATCTTATGGTCGCCGTCTTCCACCGCGTCGACCTTTTCCATTATCTCTCTGGCGGTCAACTCTTCCGCCTGAACCGGAACAAGGGTCAGGCAGAAGATCGCCCCGCAGAACAAAGAGGCCATAAGCAAAACCAGGCCCTGTCCGGACCTTTTTTTCAGCTTTATTGATCTGAAAATCATCGGCATCCCCCTTTTATGACAAAATATTCTTCATCCGGTTTACTGGCCGGGATTCCTTTCAAGCCGAGGCTCCCACCGCTGGATGCTTAACACAATTTAGTTTCCATCCATAAATGGCCTTTTTCCGCAATCTCTACGTCAAACTGCGGGGTTGCTTGTGCGGCGTACGTCCAGTACGCCTCCGCACAACCCCTTGTTTTCCTTGACCTTGCGAAAAAATTCACATTTCTGGATTGGAAACCCCAGATTGTGCCATCCATGTGAAAGGGATGGACACAATTTAATACAGCTATTATACGAGCGGCGCTAATTCAATCGGGGAAACCCTGATTTTGGGCTTCGAAAAACCTGAGCGGGGCGGAGCCGGACAGAAACCGGGGCAGGGGGCAAGACGCTTTCCGCGACAGGGCAAGCGGTTTTTGGGTTCTGCATTCAACGACGTCTGAAAAAAAATTAATATCGAGTTGTTAGGTGGCATGAAGACCGGGTCCGGCTTGCTCAGGTTTTTCGAAATTAATTTTAAGGTTTTTCGAAGTCCGATATCAGGGTTTCGCTGATAGCATTATCCGGTGAGGTGGATTATGTCTGTTTTAATGAACGAAACAAGAAAGAAGACCTGTCAAAGATGAGACGTTTCAAGCAGACCATAGAAAAATTTTTTGAAGACTGCGCGCGTCTGCTTTATCGCCAGTGGCACCTGACCCTCCTGGGGCTGCTGGTGGTGCTCGGCGGGGTGATGCTGCAGGTTCCTGATATCAGCTTTGATACCTCGTCCGAGTCCCTTTTGCGCGACAATGATCCTTTCCGCTTGCAATACGATCAGTTCCGGGAGGAGTTCGGCCAGGACCGGAATATTGTCCTGGGGATTACGGCCCCGGATGTTTTTTCATATGATTTTCTGATCAAGCTCCAATCTCTCCACCAGGAGCTGGCCAGGAAGGTTCCCCACGTCAAACGGGTAAACAGCCTGATTACGGCTCGTCATATCAGCGGCCGGGACGACATGCTCGAGGTGGGGGAGCTCCTGGAGGGGTGGCCGGCCATCCCGGTTGACATGAACGACCTGCGACGACGGGTCATGAGCGATCCTTATTATCGTAATTTCCTTATTTCTGAAGACGGCGCCATGACGGCGATCAGCATCGAGACCGAGGCCGTTATCCATGAACCAGCGGCATCGCAGGATGATATCCTGGCGGGACTCTCCGACGCCCCGGCCGGAGACGCCCCGGCCGGAGACACCCCGACCGGAGACGGCGCGCGTCAGGCGGCCGTTTCTGCTGATGAGAAAAAACGTTATATCTCTTCGGAGGAAATCCGGCAAATTGTCCGGGCCGTCAATAACATCATTCCCCGGTATGAAGACAAGGATTTTTCCATCGCCTTTTCCGGCTCGCCAGTGGTGGTGGATGTTTTTAACCGGGCCGTGGCCAGGGACATGGTCCGCTGTTCGCTGCTGGCGATAATCGCCATTGCCGTTTTTCTGGGGCTTCTCTTCCGGCGGGTATCGGGCGTTGTCCTGCCCCTGCTGGTGGTGGTGGCCTCCGTTTTTTCCGCGCTGGGCGTGATGGCCCTGAGCGGGGTCGATATCAAAATAATGACGGCCATTCTGCCGGTGTTTATTCTGTGCGTGGGCGTGGCGGACGCCGTTCATGTCCTGACCATCTTTTTCCGGCAATACCGCCTTTCTTCTCAGACGGCCATTGTTCCTTCCAAGGAAGAGGCCATCGTCCGGGCCATGGGACACTCCGGCCTGGCCATCCTCCTGACCAGCCTGACCACTGCCGCCGGGTTATTGTCGTTCGGGTTCGCGGAGGTAGCGGCCATCGGGGAAATGGGAGTTTTTTCGGCGGTCGGGGTCATAATCGCTTTTTTTTACACCCTGGTCATGCTGCCGCCGCTGGTGGCCATCCTGCCGCTTAAGCCCGGTCGGGCCCTTGACAGGCGGACGCTGGCGGCAGACCGGATACTGGCCTGGTTCGCCGACCTGGCCGCCGCTCATTCCGTTAAAATCGTTGTCATCGCCGTTATTCTGCTGGGCGTTTCTTTGGC
>JAWOCW010000080.1:0-2785 GCA_046483615.1 Desulfosudaceae bacterium | reverse complement strand
TAACAGCGCTACTGATCGTATTTATTATAGTGGCGCTGATTTTATTCCGAATGTTTATAAAAATAAAAAACGACCGGGCCTATACCCAAAAAATCAAAGAGGCTGAAAACATTCTGTCGGAAGCCAAGACAAAAGCGGAAACGCAGCGTCAGGAACACAAAAAATTACAGGAAAGACTCCAGGACCATTATAAAGACAAGGAAAAGTCTTTGCAGGTACAGGTCAACCAGAAACTGGCGGAATACAAGAAACGGATCAAGCAACTGGAACAGGAACGGGTCGAGTTAAAAGAGACCTCGGCCACGTTGATGCGGCGGCTCAAGGAGAAAAGGTGATTTCCCCTTATTTACTTATCGCCCCTGCTTTTCTTTTTGCCGGAACGACCGCCTTTTTTGGAAAATATCAGAGTATGCATGCCCACCCGGATGACATCATTGTCTTTCAGCAGATGGTTAGTTATGCTTCGTTTATTGACATAGGTACCGTTTTTACTCTGCAAATCAGATAAAACATAACCTTCCTCGGTGGACTCAATCTTGGCATGAACTCCGGAAACGGCAAGATTCTCAATCACCAGATCATTGGTTTTACGGCGTCCGATGGAAAAGGACTTTTTGCCCTCCAATGAGTAGGTATTGATGACATTATCCTTGAATTTGAGTGTTAATTCAGACATTGCCATTTCCTCTAAGCAGATATTAAAACGATTATGTCAGCATTTACCGGGCGCGTCAAGCTTCTCTTCTGCCAGGCTAATTATTACATAGTATAAACGGTGCTGCCGCTGATGACTTTAATGTTGTTGTCCGACAATATCTGAACCGCCCGGTCCAGATCATCAAACCTGAATATCATAATGGCGTTGTTGCCGCTGTTTCGGACAAAGGCGTACATATATTCAACATTAACACCCTGCCGGCTCAACATATCCAGAAGACTGTGCAGACCGCCGGGCTTATCCGGCACCTCCACCGCAATCACGTCATGTTTGCCGATGGTAAAACCATTTTCCTTCAGCACGGTTCTGGCCTTTTCCGTATCATTGACGATCATGCGAAGCACCCCGAAATCGGTGGTGTCAGCCAGGGAAAGCGCCCGAATATTGACATTCGCTTCACTCAGGATCGAGGTCACCTCGGCCAGTCGCCCCGACCGGTTCTCAAGAAATATCGAAATCTGTTCAACGCGCATGGTTTGTCTCCGTCTTATATCTTCCGGTTGTCCACCACCCTCACGGCTTTACCTTCGCTGCGGGCGATTGTTTTCGGTTCCACCAGCTGCACCCTGGCGGAAACACCGAGATACTCTTTAATATTCTTGGAGATCTTCTTTTCCGTATCCTGTAATACCTTGACTTCGTCTGAGAAAAGGCGCTCTCCCACTTCGACTTTGACCGTCAGAATATCCAGATTGTCTTGCCGGTCGACAATTAACTGGTAGTGCGGTTCGACTTCCTCCATGCCCATCAGAACGCTCTCGATCTGCGAGGGGAAAACATTGACACCGCGGATAATGAGCATGTCATCAGTCCGGCCGCTGATCCTCTCCATGCGGACATGAGTCCGACCGCACACGCAGGGCTCGGCGCTCAAAGAGGTAATATCCCGGGTGCGGTAACGAATCACCGGGAAAGCCTCCTTGGTCAGGGAAGTAAAGACCAGCTCACCTTTTTCACCATAGGGCAGCACTTCCCCGGTCTCCGGATTGATCACTTCGGCGATAAAATGATCTTCAAACACGTGCAATCCATTTTTGGCCTCGTGGCATTCGATGGCTACCCCCGGTCCCATGACCTCGCTCAAACCGTAAATATCAACCGCGGACAAATGCAACTTGTTTTCCAGCTCCTGGCGCATGCTTTCCGACCAGGGCTCGGCGCCGAAAACACCGGCCTTGAATTTAAAATCATCAAAGGTGACTCCCATATCAGCGGCTACTTCGGCCAGATGCAGAGCGTAGGAGGGGGTCGAGGTCAGAATGGTCGGCCCGAAATCTTTCATGATCAGAATCTGCCGTTTGGTATTACCGCCTGATACCGGAATAACCGAGGCGCCCAGTTTTTCCGCGCCGTAGTGGACACCCAGGCCGCCCGTAAAAAGACCGTAACCATAGGCGTTATGAATAACATCGCCGCGCCAGGCTCCGGCCGCGGCCAGGGACCGCGCCATCAGTTCCGCCCAGGTATCGACATCCCTTCTGGTATAACCCACTACCGTCGGCTGGCCGGTGGTTCCGGAGGAAGCATGAATCCGCACCACGTTATCCATGGGCATGGCAAACATGCCAAAGGGATAATTGTCCCGCAAATCCTGCTTGGTCGTAAAAGGAAGGCGTTGCAGATCGTCTAAGGAGTTGATATCACCCGGCCGGACCCCGGCCTTGTCAAAACTTTCTTTATAAAAAGGGACCGTGACGTACACTTTTTCCAGGGTGGACTGCAGGCGACGCATTTGAATGGCTGTAAGGGCTTCTCTGGGCAGCGTTTCAAAATCGATATTATAAATCATTAATTTTCCTCTTTTCCTCCCGCTTATCAACGCCGGCGCCGGAGAGACGGGCGACGTTATCTCTTCATTTACGCAAACATAATTATTCAAATTATTTAATTGAAGAGCGGCAACCCTGTCAAGGAAATAATTGCGGCCGATCATGACGAGGTAAGGACTGTTTATGAAGCCGTCGGCCTTTCCTGATTTTACAATTTGCTCCCGACGCGGAAATGGGGCAGAATGGTACCGGCGGGTTGAAAAGAGCTATAAGTCACCCCGGCGAAAGCCGGGGTCCA
>JAWOCW010000028.1:0-7040 GCA_046483615.1 Desulfosudaceae bacterium | reverse complement strand
CCAGGTTGTGCCCCCGCATCAGATACTGATCGATCTGGTACAATTCGTAATCGGAAAACGGTTCGGTGGGCCGGGCGATTACCAGGCATTCGAAGTCTCCGGCCAGATCCTCCTCGGCCAGTTTTACGGCATCAAGGGTATAGCTCCGCTCCACCAGGCCGCGGAAATTGGCCAGGGACTCCTCCGGAGACTGGCGGCGACGGTTCATCATATCGGCCTCATCCATGGACATGGTGCCATGATCGGCCAGGTAGCCGATATCATCGTTAATGCCCACCAGCGACTCCAGCGCTTCTTCCAGCATGGTTTCAATTTCCCCGGAGTCCGGCAGGGAATAGCTGGTGCCGAAAATGGGAATGTCAACCACCTCCAGCACCGGCCGGATGACCCGGTTGTCCCGCCAGGTCAGGACCATCCCCACCAGTCCCTCGCCGGCGGGAATGGCCGGCCGGCCCTCTTGAGGAATCCGCGGCCATTGCAGCCGCACCAGGTTGTCTTGTTCGACCTCCTTCAGTCGTTCCGGCGAGCTGGTGGGATCAACCGTCTCAAATTTCAATTTACCGGAGAGCCTGTCATTCATCCGGGAGACGATCTCCGCCACCGTGTCCGGCAGCCCGTCCAGGTTGTCAATGTCCATGAAAGGAGCCACCTGGTAGAGGGAGGAGGATAAGAACAGGCGCGCCCTGACCGGCTCCTCCAGGCTGCCGAAAGTGCTGATTTTATTGGCCAGCTTGCGGATACCGGCGGTAATCCGGTATTCCAGGCCCTCGGTGCTGTCTATGGGAGATATCTTTTCGGTCATGTCACCGTGAATAATGACCAGGCCCAGGTAAGCCTGCTTGACCTTGACCTCGTCTGACTCGATATTCTGGACCTGCACCGGATGGATACCGTATTCCCTGGCCAGATCCTGGTTGGCGGCGACATCACCACCCGGCTCTCCGCCGCCGGAAGTGACATCGTGAAAACGGTAATTAAAATGCCGGTCGGCGTGCACGGCATAAGCTTCCAGCAGATCATGAAGATAACGTTCGGTGGTGTTGTGGGGCGGCGGCAGGTTCCTGGTAAAAAACACCTTGATGGTCAAGGGTTCGGAAAGAGTGGTCAGGGTCTGCCGGGAAGCCTCGGACAAGGAATACTTGTTGCCGGCGGTCAGGTCCACCCTGAAAAACAGGGTTATCCCGACGATATTGACCAGGATCACCGCGACCACGTAAACCAGAAACTTGACATATCGTTGCGATCTCATTCTTGGCCACTCCTTACTGTTTTTCACTTAAGGCCAGGTAGGCACCGTAAACAGCCACGAAAGCAAGACTCAGAAAATAGAGCAGGTCCCGGCTGTCCACGACCCCCTTGGAAATGTTGTCAAAATGAGCGCCGGCGGCCAGGTACTGAAAAACTCCCAGCAAAGGCGCCGGCAGAAAGAACAGGATCAGATCCAGGACGGTCAGCCCGAAACATATGGCGGCGGCCACGATAAAGGCGATAATCTGGTTCCGGGTCAGGGCCGAGGCGAAAAGACCGATGGCGGAAAAGACCAGCCCCAGAAAAAGGGCCCCGAGGTAACCGCCGGCCACCGGCCCCCAGTCCAGGTCGCCGGTAAAGGAAACTGATACCGCGTACAACAGGGTCGGGGCCAGCATGACGGCGATAAAGGCCGTGGCCGCCAGCAGTTTGGCTGCCAGCACCTGCCGGAAGGTGACCGGCATGGTCAGGAGCAGTTCATAAGAACCGGTGTTCAACTCTTCGGAAAACAGCTTCATGGTGATGGCCGGCACCACGAAAGAAAAAACAAAGGGCAGCAGTTCAAAAAAATAGCGCAAGGTTACCTGCCCCCGCAAAAAATAGGTGGAGAAAAAAAACCAGCCGGTGACGATCAGAAAAATGGCAATCACGATATAAGCAATGGGTGAAATAAAATAGCTTTTAAACTCCTTTAAAAACATGGTCCCTGTCGGTCGCATATCAACTCTCCCTGGTGAGTTTCCGGAAAACATTCTCAAGGCTGGGAGCTTCCGAGGAGAACTCCAGCAGGATCCAGTCGGTGGCCTTGATCCGGGCGTAGAGACGCTGACGCAAATCCGGGCTGTAGCGGCAGCGCAATCTCATCCGGAGGCCGTCCTCCTCCCCGGTGGGCGGACCGGGCTCTTCTTGTATCTCCAGGATATCATCAAATTCCGCCAGCGACTGCCGGGCCGTCTCCAGGTCAACTCCGGCCAGCGTCAGAAAAATAACCACTTCTCCGCTCTGATTCTGTTTCAAAAGGGCGGTGGCTTCATCGGCCACGATTTTGCCCTTGTCGATAATAGCGATGCGGTCGCAGGTCGCTTCGGCTTCGCTCAGGATATGGGTCGAAAAGATAATGGTTTTTTCCCGGCCGATCCGCTTGATAATATCCCGGATTTCCACGATCTGGTTGGGATCCAGGCCGGAGGTGGGTTCGTCCAGGACCAGAATCTCGGGGTCATCCACCAGGGCGTGGGCCAGCCCCACCCGCTGCTTGAATCCCCGGGAAAGCTGGGCCACCGGTTTATGCATGACCGAATCCAGGCCGCACATATCGGACATGGCCCGGATGCGGTTCAGCCGGTTATCACGGGAGATGCCGCGCAAGGCAGCCACATAATCAAGGTAGTCGTAGACCAGCAGCTCGGGATAAATCGGGGCGGATTCCGGCAGGTATCCCATCAATCCCTTGATGGCCGTGACATCCGTGTCAAGGGACAGATCTTTAACCCGAATCGAACCGGAGGTAGGCCGCAGGAAACCGGTCAGCATCCGCAAAGTGGTAGTCTTGCCGGCGCCGTTGGGACCGAGCAGCCCCAGGATCTCGCCCTTGTTGACCTCCAGATTAATCCGGTTTACGGCGCAGACCTCCTTATAATACCTGGTCAGGTTGTCGACTTGGATCATATGCCGCTCCTTAAAATTATTTACAGGAAAAAGGACGGAGGTATCAGCGTCTGATGATTATATTTTCATTATTTATAATCACCGTCTTAGCTTCTGTCAAGAGCGGGCATTGGCCTTCCCGACGGATCGCAAGAGGCATAAAATCTCTTCCCATGTGCTTAAGGTGTGATATAATTTTTTTTAAATGCGACTGGCTGAATCCCTGGCTCCATCTGCGGCGTGGGCCAATATTCGCGGTAGATTACTACAGCTTCATATTGGCCGCCTTGCAGCTGCGCTCAAATCGACTTTGAAATATCCGGGCGAAAGGCTTTGTGCGAATCCAACCCGGTCTGACCAGGTAACAATTCAGTTCAGGATCAGCTTGAATCCGGAGGCGTCCGATCCCGAAGAATGCCACCGGCGACATTTCCCGGATATTCGAAAGGAGTAAGGCATCATGGGAAAAAAATATAAATACCTGTTCGGGCCGGTTCCTTCCCGCCGCTTTGGCTGGTCCCTGGGTATTGACCTGCTGCCGTTCAAGACCTGCTCTCTGGATTGCCTCTTCTGCCAGCTGGGCCGTACTACCGACAAAACCATAATCCGGCAGAACTTTGTGCCGGTGGAAAATGTCTGTGCCGAACTTGACGACTGGCTGGCCGCGGGCGGCCAGGCCGACTACCTGACCTTGTCCGGTTCCGGCGAACCAACCCTGCACAGCGAGTTTGGCAAGGTTCTCCAGCATCTTGAAAACCAGGCCATCCCCACGGTTCTGTTAACCAACGGCACCCTGCTGAATGATCCGGCCGTGCGCCAGGAAGCCGGCCGCGCCAAAGTAGTCAAGGTTTCCCTCAGCGCCTGGGACCAGGCCTCTTTCCAGGAGGTTAATCGCCCCAGCCCGGAAGTAACCTTTGACCGGTTGATTGAAGGGCAGAAACGTTTCCGGGAGCAGTTCGCGGGGAACTTATGGATGGAAGTTTTCCTGATGCAGGGCATCAACGCCAGGCCGGATAAAGTGGAACAGATCGCCGCCCATGTCAACTCCATCGGACCGGACCGGGTCCATTTAAACACGGTGGTCCGACCGCCGGCCGAAGATTACGCCGCCCCGCTTTCCCGGGAGCGTCTTACGGCGCTGACCGAAATGTTCAAGCCTCAGGCCGAAATAATCGCCGAGCTCGGCCCCTCCGCGACCCAGGATGTCAAGGCCGACACCGACAGCATTCTGGCCATGTTAAGACGCCGCCCCTGCACCATGGCACAATTGGGAAAATTATTCGGCCTGCACACCAATGAAATCTCCAAATACCTGGGACAACTATTGCGTGATCAGAAGATACTCTCCACCAGCGAAGGAGGTGACGTCTATTACTCAGCCGTCACCGGAGAAAATAACCAGAGCTGACCAGGACCGACCGGACGGTTCGGCTTAAAAAACCATTCCGGCTTGAGCAAGCCGGCCAGGCCGGCCTGATTAATATGCTGATCAATATGCTTGACAACAGCTTTGTTTGATATAAAAATGAAATAATAAAAGCTGTTGCGCTCTTTTCCCCCCTCAATCATTCTTTACCAGGAGGTGCCTTGATGGACAAAATCCTACGTGTCAAAATGGGACCGGATCAGGCTCCCTCAGCCGAAACCGAACCGATCGGCGATTACGCCGGCCTGGGTGGACGCGGCCTGACTTCCGCCATTATCGCCCAGGAAGTGCCGCCCCTGTGTCATGCCCTGGGCCAGGACAACAAACTGGTCATCGCCCCGGGCCTGCTAAGCGGCAGTGCCGCCGCCATGTCAGGACGAATTTCCGTGGGTTGCAAAAGCCCGCTGACTGGAGGCATCAAGGAGGCCAACTCCGGCGGCCAGGCCGCCCAGGTTCTGGCCCGGCTGGGTTACGCGGCCATTGTCCTGGAAGGCAAGCCGGCAGATGACAAGCTCTACAAAATAGTTATCAACCAGGACGGCATCGAAATACTGCCGGCCGATGACCTGAAAATGACCGGCAACTACGCAGCTGTCGAAAGCCTCGTCTCGGAATACGGCGATAAAATCTGCTGCCTTTCCATCGGCCAGGCCGGAGAGATGAAACTGGCCGCCGCCACCGTGGCCTGCACGGACATGGAATTACGGCCTTCCAGGCATGCCGGCCGCGGCGGCGTGGGCGCGGTCATGGGCAGCAAAGGCGTCAAAGCCATCGTGCTTGACGATTCGGGCCTGTCCACGCGCTCTCCTCAGCAGCCGGACAAGTTCAAGGAAGCCAACCAGGCCTTTGTGTCCGGTCTGAAAAATCATGCCGTCACCGGTCAGGGCTTGCCCGCCTACGGGACCAACGTGCTGACCAACGTGGTCAACGAAGCCGGGGGCTATCCCACCAATAATTTTATGACCGGCCGCTTTGCCGGCTCCGCCGCCATCAGCGGAGAGACGCTGGCCGAAACCGAAACTGCCAGAGGCGGCCAGGCCACCCACGGCTGCCACAGGGGCTGCGTCATCCGGTGCTCCGGCGTTTATATGGACAAGGACGGTAATTATCTGACCAAACAGCCGGAATACGAGACCATCTGGGCGCATGGCGGCAACTGCGGTATTGATGACCTGGACAGCATTGCCCTGCTTGACCGGCTTGATGATGATTTCGGGCTGGACACCATTGAAATGGGCGCCACCATCGGCGTGGCCATGGAAGCGGGCCTGGCCGAATTCGGCGATGTCGCCCGGGCCATTGAGCTGGTCAAAGAAGTCGGGCAAGGCACCCCGCTGGGCCGGATTCTGGGCAGCGGCGCCGCCGTGACCGGCAAGGTCTTCGGGGTGGAACGGGTACCGGTGGTTAAAAACCAGTCCATGCCGGCCTACGACCCCAGGTCGGTGCAGGGCATGGGCGTTACCTATGCCACTTCCACCATGGGCGCGGACCATACCGCCGGATACGCGGTTACCGCCAATCTCCTGGGAGTGGGCGGTAACGTGGACGCCCTCAAGCCGGAAGGACAGATCGAACTTTCCCGCAACCTGCAGATTGCCACCGCCGCCATCGATTCCACCGGGATGTGCCTGTTCATTGCCTTTGCCATTTTAGACCAGGAAGAGACCTTTCAGGCCCTGATCGACTTGATCAACGCCTTTCTGGGAGTTGATTTCACCGCCGACGATGTCACTGAGCTGGGCAAAAAAGTCCTGCGACTGGAACGCGACTTTAATCAGCGGGCCGGATTCGGACCAAGTGATGACCGCCTGCCCGACTATTTCGCCAAACAACCCCTGGCACCGCACAACACCACTTTCCAGATCAGCGGCCAGGAGCTGGATACGGTCTACAACTTTTAACCCGGATATTTTCCGGTTTCGTGAAAAGCCCCAATTAACTTTCCGTTTACATCGGGGCTTTTCACGCCCTCATCAAGGTATTTCAAGCCGGACATATTGCCGGCAGACGGCGTGAAATGGCGCGCCGTCTGCTTCCGGAACTGCTCCCCGCCGAACTTTCCGGAAAAAGAAAGAGATAATGACAACACCCCCTGTTATTGACCTGAAAATCGTCTTTACCGGGCGTCTGTCTTCGTTGCTGCGCCTGCTGCTGCTCCGTGGGGTCAGGTTCGAAACGACCCCTGGCAAATCAGTCCAGAGTTTCCTGGCCGAGACACTCCCGACCGACCGGAACTATATCGAAAACAGCATTCAGACAATCTTTCTGAACGGACAGGCCATTGATGATCCGGAAACAACCCTTATCACCGAACCAGGTATCATCGCCCTGTCAGCGGCCATGCCCGGTGTTTTCGGCGCGGCCTTTCGTAAAAATGGAGTTTACAGCGGTCTGCGTCAGAGATATGAGAATAATCAGAAAAAAAAGTCCGCGACTGATCCGTCCTGGCCTGTAAATCAGTTGGTATTGACGACTGGAAGTCGGTCCATAAGCACAATCCCGCCTATGACCGCCCGGCTGAAGTAGATTACTTAAGAGGCGACCCGTCTAAAGCCAAAAAAGAGTTGGGCTGGGAGCCTTCAGTAAGTTTTGAGGAGTTAGTCGATCTCATGGTCCAGGAGGAAATTAAAAAAGAAGGCGAGGCTTAAAATATCAGTTTCAGGTTTTCACAGCCACAGTCCAAGTCTAGAGAGAAAAATTTAATCAACCAAAATATGAA
>JAWOCW010000364.1:0-3951 GCA_046483615.1 Desulfosudaceae bacterium | reverse complement strand
CATGGCGGCGCGGTTGGCCGCCGGGGGCATCAACCTGTCTGCCTGTTGCGAAAAAGATCTCCTGGCGGCCCTGCCGCCGGACATTTCGGCGCGGCCCGGGGCCTGCATTCCCGGTCCGGACTTTGTGCGCCGGGACGGCGGCTCCATTTCACTGCGCAAGGACAGCGGTCAGCGGGCCGCCGCCGGGTGCGGCTGCACCATTTCCACGGATATCGGCAGTTACCGGGATCAGCCCTGTTATCACAACTGTCTTTTCTGCTATGCCAATCCGTCGGAAGCCGTGCCGCCCCATCCGGAAGCCGGCGAACAACCGCGGACAAGTTCACTGGAGTACCCATGAATATCGGCCCGATTCGTCTTGATACTCCCGCTGTTCTGGCGCCGCTGGCCGGTATAACCGATCTGCCCTTCCGCCTGATGGTCAAATCCTTTGGCTGCGGCCTGGTTTATTCGGAGATGATCAGCGCCAACGGCCTGATCTACGGTTCGGCCAAAACCGAAGGCATGCTGGCCGGCGATCCGGCTGAAAAACCTCTGACTATCCAGCTGTTCGGAGCGGATCCGCGGATAATGGCCCGGGCCGCGCGAAAGACGGCCGACGCCGGGGCTGATATCATTGACATTAATTTCGGCTGCTCCGTGAAAAAGGTCGTTAAGACCGGTGCCGGGGCGGCCCTCATGCGTGACCTGGAACGGGCCGGGGCCGTCATCGAAGCGGTGCGGCAGGCCGTGTCCCGGCCCCTGACCATAAAATTCCGGAGCGGCTGGGACCAGTCCGGAGACGACGCCCTGCGCCTGGCTGAAATCGCCCAGGCCCGCGGTGTGGAGGCCCTGGCCCTGCATCCCCGGACCGCCGCTCAGGGTTTTTCCGGACGGGCGGACTGGGGCCTGATCGCCCGGCTCAAGAGTCAGAGCGATCTGCCGGTTATCGGCAACGGAGATATTACCAGCCCGGCGGAGGCCCGGCGCGTGATGGAGGAGACCGGCTGCGACGCCGTCATGATCGGCCGGGCCGCCATCGGCAATCCCTGGATCTTCCGGCAGATAGCCGACGATCTGGCCGGCCGGCCGCCGTTTCAACCCGGTCTGGACGATCGTTTCGAGGTCATGCGGCGTTACCTGAGGGCGGCCGTGGCTCATAAAGGCGAAGCCCTGGCCTGTCGCGTCATGCGCAGTCGCCTGGGCTGGTTCGTCAAGGGCCTGCCCCACAGCGCCTGGTTCCGGGAAGCCATCAAGCAGCTGGCTGACCAGGCCTCGGCCGAACAGCTACTTGATCAATATCAGCAGTTTTTGCGGGAACGAAGCAATCGCTGATTAACTTCAACATGATTTTCATATCGGAGAACTACAGATGAAAAAAGGCGGTGGGTTTTATTGGGGTTACCTGATTTGCCTGGGGCTTTTGGTCGGGCTGATTCTTTTGCTGCAAGGTGTTGAGCCGTCGCTGGCGGAAAAGCTGACGCGGGAAAACGGGCTGGTCGAGGACCTGACGGTGGTTGGTTATGGTATAGCCCTGGTTCTTATGGCGGTTCTCTTGCGCGGTCTTAAACATTATTTCTGGTTTCTGCTGCTGGTGTTGGCTATGGCGCTCCGGGAACTGGACTTTCATGCCAGGTTTACGAGCATGACCACCACCAGCACCCGATTTTATGTCAGCCCGGAGGTGCCGGTTGTTGAAAAAATCATCGCCCTGGTGGTTTTCTTTCTGCTGCTTTATGGCTTGATTCGCCTGGCCATTTCATATCTCCCGGCTTTGGTGGCGGGACTTAAAAACGGCCGCCCCGAAGCCGTCGGGGTTTTTCTGGGATTTCTGCTGGCAGTTACTGCCAAGCTGCTGGACGGGCTCTCCCGGAAACTGGCGGATTTCGGCATTGATCTTTCCGCGGGCGGCAGCCTGATAGCGGAATGCGTGGAGGAGGTCCTGGAACTGGGTATCCCGGTCATGTTTATTCTGGCGGTTCTGGCCGCCGCCAAAAGCTTGACGCCAGTTAAGACCGCAGTTCCGGAGGAACAGGGCAGGTCGGGATCGGCTCCATCTTGTGCCGGGCGGCGCGATTGAGCCGGCGGTAGATGGCCAGGACTTCTTGCTGGCGGGGGGTGAGCCCGGCTTCATCAGCGGCCTGATCTTCAAATTCCATGGCCCATTCCAGCTCGGGGTAGGTCGCCCCGATCTGGTCCTCGTCGGTGCGATTGTCCGGCCAGAGGCCGTCGGTGGGCGGGGTCCGGATAATGTCCGGTCGGATCTCCAGGTGCCGGGCCAGCTCGTAGACTTCGGTCTTGAGCAGGTCGGCGATGGGGGCGATGTCCACGCCGCCGTCTCCGTATTTGGTAAAAAAACCGATGCCGAAGTCCTCCACCTTGTTGCCGGTACCGGCCACCAGCAGGCCGTGTCGCCCGGCCTGGGCGTATAAAGTCACCATGCGCAGCCGGGAGCGGGTGTTGGCCAGGGTCAGGTCGTCGTCGGCAATATCCGGCACCGCCCGGACAAAAGCCTCCAGGACCGGGGTTAAATCAATCCGGACCGGGGTGACGTTGTCATAACGGCTGGTCAGCCAGTCAAGGTGGTTTTCGGCCAGGGTGACCTGGTCCGGATCCTGGTGAATCGGCAGGATCAGCGCCCGCGTTGGTCGGCCGGTCCGGGCGCACAGGGTGGAAGTAACGGCTGAATCAACTCCCCCGGAAATTCCCGCCACGTAGCCATTTAAGCCGGATTGTTGGCAATAGTCCCCAAGCCAGTCAACAATCTGGCTGATAACCCGTTCTGTTTGCATGTTATTCCCCGATAATTTTGACCAGCACCCTCTTGGGACGACGGCCGTCAAACTCGCCGTAGAAAATTCTCTCCCAGGTGCCGAAATCCAGCGCCCCGTCTGTTACCGCCACCACCACTTCCCGGCCCATGACCTGCCTTTTCATGTGGGCGTCGGCGTTGTCCTCGCCCACGTTATGCCGGTACTGTTCCACCGGTTCATGCGGGGCCAGCCGTTCCAGCCACTCCTCGTAATCCTGGTGCAGACCGGATTCGTCGTCATTGATAAAGACCGAGGCGGTGATGTGCATGGCGTTGACCAGTACCAGCCCTTCCCGGATACCGCTTTGTGCCAGGCAATCCTCCACCTCCGGGGTTATGTTGATAAAAGCCCGGCGAGTGGGGACGTCAAAGGTGAGCGTTTGACGATAGCTTTTCATGGTTCTGCTCCTTTACCCGAAGATTATTCCGGCTTTCGTCGGAATAATGATACCGGAATTTTTCCTGAATTAAACTGACCAAAACATATTAAAAAATAAGGTTTTTGAAAAGGCGGAAAATGATTTTTTATCTGGAATATCCGGTTTTGCTTTCAGAAAGGCAGGTGTATTTGAGTGTATTTGAGTTGACACCAAAAGAGGAGGTCTCTATACTCCCGGGTTAACCGCTGCCGGAAGTCTACTCGGATTTAATTCGGGGCGGGAGCGACCGTCGTGGCCGTGATATATAAAATTTGTTAATCTGAAAATGCCAAGGAGAAGCTTAATGAAAAAAATGATGTGGTTGCTGGTTGGCTGCCTGTTGATTGGTTCCGGTAGCGTCGGGGCGGCCCAGATTTCACCGTCGCCGTTAATGGGCCCGGAATTCGAGGCTGGTGTTCACAAGGGGCGCGGGGAATTGGTTTATATTAATTATGAAGACGTTCACGGCGCGGGCGTCCAGGGGGCGAAACGCTATGCCCTCAGCAATCGTCTTGCTCTTTCGCCTTCGCTGGGCGCGTTTTGTCTCAGCGGCGATCAGACCTACCGGGATGATGTGGTGGGCGAGGTGGAAATGGACATGGATTATTTCTTTTTTTCGGGCGGCCTGCGCGGAGAAGTCCAGCATCGGGTGGGCATCGTCAATTTCATAGCTTTTGGCGGCGCCCTGGGGCATTACGGCGAGTCAGACTCTGAAACCGTCACCTCTCTTGGTCGGGATGA
>JAWOCW010000397.1:0-3582 GCA_046483615.1 Desulfosudaceae bacterium | reverse complement strand
TAGCAGGCGCCTTGCCCGATGGCGATGGTGGCCAGGGCATTGGGGATCACGCCCCGGCCGACTTCCAGAAAGGTTCGACCGCCGATTTTGCCGTAAACACCATTGTCCTTGGTGCTGATGGCGCCTTCCGCGATACAGATAAATTCCCCCTTGTATTTTTTTACCGCCTCTTTCAGATTCTCTTCCGCCTGATGGCCGGCGGCGGCCATAATGGTCTCATGGTATTCCAGGCTGACTATTTCCAGCACAATCTCATCGATCCAGGGGTACATGGTTCGCAGAAAACTCTCCGAGCATCCGGTGCACTCGGCAAAGTGCAGCCAGATAACCGGAGGCCTCTTGGGAGGTGCCGCGAATACTTCGGCCACCTTGGTGACGGAGGCCGCGGACAGTCCCATGGTTGCCGTCAAAAAAGTGCAGAACTTCATGAAGTCCCGACGCGTAACCCCCTTTTGCTCCAGTCGTTCATAAAACTCTTTTTCATTTTTTTCGTTGTCCATTGACCTCTCCTTTCACCTGTCTGGCAACAAGATTAGCGCCTATCCAGACATTGCTTTTTTCCGGATAGACCCTGATTAAATTAATACGCGCTCCTACCACCAGAAGAAGCCCGTATCAGCAGATTCTCGGAAGCTGCTCCCCGGTCAACATGTCAATAATGCGTTCTCCGCCAATGGCGGTTTCCATGATGACCCGGCCGGCATGCTCCGATACCACTTCCCCGATAATACAGGCATCCTTGCCCGAATGGTCCTTTTTCATGATATCAAGAACCACCTCCGCGTTGTGACTGTCGACAAAGGCCAGCAATTTCCCCTCATTGGCCACGTAAAGCGGATCAAAACCCAGTAATTCACACAATCCGGCCACACTGTCTTTAACCGGCAGCCTGGTTTCGAAAATCCGGATTCCGGCTCGGGACCGCGCGGCGATTTCGTTCAAGGCGGTGCCGACTCCGCCCCGGGTGGGGTCGCGCAAGACGTGAATGTCCCGGCACCCGGCCAGCATCCGGCTGACCATCCGGTTGAGGGCGGCACTGTCACTTTGAATCGGCGATTCAAAGGTCAGGCCCTGCCGCTTCGACATTATGGCCATACCATGGTCAGCCATGGTGCCGCTTAATATGATTTGATCGCCGGGCCGGGCGTTGGCGGAGGAAACACGGACCCCCTCCGGGATGACGCCCAGGCCGGAGGTGTTGATGAAAATTTTGTCCATCATCCCTCGGGCCACAACTTTGGTGTCGCCGGTCACGATCTGGACTCCCGCGGATCGGGCGGCACTGCCCATGGCGGTCACTATTTGCTGTAAATCGGACCTGGGGAAGCCCGCTTCAATTATCAGGCCGGCGCTTAAATAAAGCGGAGTGGCGCCGCACATGGCCACATCATTGATGGTGCCGTTAACGGCCAGATCCCCGATATTCCCGCCCGGGAAAAAAACCGGGTCAACCACATAGGAATCCGTGGAAAAGGCCAGTTGCCGCCCCGGCATATCCAGGGTGGCCCCGTCCTCCATCCCGGCCAGAACATGATTGTCAAAAGCCGGCAGCATCATTTCGGTAATCAGGTTATTGGAAACCCGGCCGCCGCTGCCATGATCGAGAAGAATTTTGTCTTGATCCATATACAATCCGTTTTTTTTAAGACTATCAATCCTGATATTTGTAATAGGCGGCACAGGTTCCTTCGGTTGAGACCATGCATGGTCCGACCGGATTTAAAGGGGTGCAGGTTTTTTTGTACAAGGGGCATTGCGGAGGCGTCAGCTTGCCGGTCAGAATGTCACCGCAGGCGCACCCCCTGGGAGGCGGGACCGCGGGAGTCTCCACCTCAAACCGCGCGCCGGCGTCAAAAGATTCGAATTCCTTTTTAAACCGGAGTCCGCTGTCCGGGATCCGGCCGATTCCGCGCCAGGCAGCTTCGCAGGGCTCAAACACCGCCTCCATGATTTTATTGGCCTCGAGGTTGCCCTCTTCCGTGACCGCCCGCGGATAGCAGTTCTCCAGCCGGGGCGAAGCGGTGTTTATCATTTCCGTCAGACTGAAGACAGCCTCCAGAATATCCACCGGTTCGAACCCGGTTATGACGCAGGGGATATTATATTTGTCAAAAAAAGGGCGATAAGCCTTCAGCCCGATTATAACAGAGACGTGCCCCGGCAGCAAAAAGCCGTCCAGGTTGATCTCCTCCCGGTTCATCAGGGCTTCCAGGGCCGGGGGCATGAGTTTGTGGGCCGCGTAAACGTAAAAGTTATCAAGCCCTTCCTGGCGCGCGGCCATAACCGCGGCCGCGATGGTCGGCGCCGTGGTCTCAAAGCCGATGCCCGGGAAAATAACATTTTTATCCGGATTTTGCCGGGCGATGTCAAGGGCGTCAAAGGTTGAATATACAATCCGGATATCATTGCCGGCGTTTTGCTCCTGCTGCAGTGAGGAGGTGCTGCCCGGCACCCGGATCAGGTCCCCGAAAGTGGCGATAATCGTGTTTTCCCGGCCGGCCAGGGCGATGGCCGCGTCGATTTCCTGCTGGTCGGTGACGCATACCGGGCAACCCGGTCCTGAAATCAGGGAGATATTGTCAGGCAATACGGTCCGGATGCCGTTTCTGAAGATCGAAACTGTATGGGTGCCGCAAACTTCCATAAGGCGTATTTCCTGATGGCTGATGGCCTCAATCTGGCCGATAATTTTGCGGGCAAGCCTGCTGTCCCTGTATTCCCGGGTATATTTCACGAAAGTAAGATCAGAGCCTTTTTGATTTTAACGCAGCAATCGGTATTTAATATAGAATTCAGTTAAATGATTTAAGGGTTGGGAGTTAATTGCGATTATAACACAGAACATTGTTTGGCAAAATAAAAAATTCATCATAAAAAATTCATCCGGCTTAACCAGGTCATAATTTGATGGTTTTTTAAAAGTCTGAATCAGTCTCATTTTTTTGCTTCGGCCGCCGCCACCAGCGCCTGGCCCAGCGAGATCCCCCCGTCATTGGCCGGTACCAGGCTGGGGGTAAAAACCTGGAAGCCTTTTTTTTCAAGATTCGCCAGCAGTCCTTTCAGAAAAAGGGCATTCTGAAAGACACCGCCGCTCAGCGCCACCCGGTTCAGGCCGGTTTCAGATCGTATCAGGTCACACCGCCGGGCGTACATCCGGACCAGGCTCAGATGAAAGCGGGTGCTTATTTCAGCCGGCGACACACCGGTTTTCAGGTCGGCGACGATTCCGGATATGATGGGACGAGTTGAAAATTCGCGGACATCGCCGGTAATCAAGTCATCGCCGTATAAGCCCGATTCATCGTAAAAATCAGGGTTCGCGTCGGCCATCATTTCCAGGGCCATGGCGGCCTGTCCCTCAAAACTTACCCGGGGGCCGCATCCCAGTATGGCCGCCACACCGTCAAACAGCCTTCCCAGGCTGGAGGTCAGGGGGGAGTTGAGCCCCTGGCTGATCATTTTTCTAATGACGCGAAGTTTCGGCGCGGCGATTTTTTTAAGAAAGGCCAGATCAAGATTGTCAAATTCTTCACCCCAGGCGTCCAGAAGATAGCTGATCCCCATTCGCCAGGGCTCCCGGAT